>DASVMV010000380.1:0-30448 GCA_036384155.1 Micromonosporaceae bacterium | reverse complement strand
CGTCGGCGCGGATGCGACGGCCGAGGCGCTGGCCGGCGCGGCGGCGCACGCCGCCGAGGGCGCCCAACCGGCCAGCGACCTGGCCGCGTCGGGGGAGTACCGCGAGCACCTGGCCCGGGTGCTGGCGCGCCGGGCGCTGGTCGCGGCCGCCGGTCTGTAGAGGGGTTTCCTGGCCGGGCCGGCCGCCTCACGCGGTCGGCCCGGCCTCTACCGGGAGGATCAATGCAACTCGCGTACGACTTCACCGTGCCGGTGCCGCCGTCCGAAGCGTGGACCGTTCTGCTCGACCTCGAACGGGTCGTCCCATGCCTGCCGGGCGCCACGTTGACCTCGTTCGACGGGGAGTCCTTCGTCGGCACGGTGCGGGTGAAGCTGGGTCCGGTGAACCTGAACTATCAGGGCAAGGGTCGGTTCGCCGTGCGCGACGAGGATGCCGGCCGGGTGGTGATCGAGGCCTCGGGCCGGGAGGCGAGGGGCGGCGGAACCGCGGGCACGACCGCGACCATGACATTGCGATCCGGCGCGGACGAGGGGTCCACGGTGGTCACGGTCCAGGCGGAACTGTCGGTGACCGGCCGTCCCGCCCAGTTCGGCCGGGGCATGATCGCCGACGTGGGTGGAAAGCTCGTCGGCCAGTTCGCCGACTGCCTGGCGCAGCGCTTGGCGGAGGCCGGGACGGCCACCGAAACCGCGGATGCGGACAGCGGGGGAGCGGGCAGCGCAACCCCGGCGGCGGCCGAGCCCCTGGCGCAGCCGGCCCCGTCGGTCGCCGTGCCGCCGAACGGTTCGGCCTCGACCTCCGCCGCGCCGGCGGCGGGTTCGGCGTCGACCTCCGCCCCGGTTGCCGGCCCGCCGATCGATCTACTGCAGGTGAGCGCCGGGCCCGTCGTCCGCCGCATCCTGCCGTACGCGATCACGTTCCTCGCCGGTGTGTTCGTGGCCTGGCTCCTCGGCCGCCGAGGTTAGGGCGGTTACCGCCTAACGGTTCAGCGCCTCGACGTGTGCCAGCGGGCTGCGCGGTGGCCGCCACTCCAGGAGTAACGCGGTGGCGTCGTCCTGCAGGTCGGCGTACTGATGTGCCAGGATGGCACGGATAAGCCGGCGCATGGTCTCCGGCGCGGGAAGTTCGTCGTGAAGGGCCCGCTCGACGAGGTCGGTGAGGCGGCCCAGTCCGAACCGCTCGCCCTCGCCATTCACCGCATCCGTGACGCCGTCGGTGTAGGCGAGGATTCGGTCGCCGGGATGCAGGACCTCTTCGTGCACCCAGGGACGCTGCCGGGACAGGTGACCCAGTCCCAGGGGCAGCGCGGTCGGACCGGGTAGTTCCCGCACCGCCTTGCCATCGCGGAGCAACTGCGCCCCGGGATGTCCGGCGTTGATCAGCCGCAGCGTCCCGGTGGTGCGATCCAGCTCGGCGAGCAGTGCCGTCGCGAACAGGTTCGGGTGCTCAGCTCGCAGCCATTTGTCGATGCTCCTCGCGGTGTCCACCAGGCCGAGGCCGTGCCGGCGGGCGTTGCGGTAGGCGTTGACCGCGAGGGAGGCAAGCGTGCTGGCCTTGATGCCATGACCGCACGTATCGAACAGCCCGACGCTGAGCACGTCGCCGTTGAGGGCATAGTCGAACACGTCGCCGCCGACCTCATAACACGGCTCGAGGATCGCCGTGACGATCATGTCATCGGTGGCGAACGTCAGGGGCGGCAACAGGCCCCACACGATCTCGGCGGCGACCTGCATCGGCATCCGTCGACGCAGCCGTTCGACCACGTCCCCGTACGCCCGCCGGCTCTTGATCAGCTGCGCCACGCACGCGGCCAGGTCCCAGGCGGCGGACCGCGCCGCGTCGCTTCCGGCGGTAGGGGTCACGATCTCCAGTACGCCGAGCCGCTCACAACCGTCGAGCAACGGCACCCACACCCGGTCGGGGTTGTCCGGGCCAACCTGCATCTCGAGGCTGGTGAATGCGCGGCCGCCGAGGGTCGTCTCGACCGGCACGGCGTCGCGCGTCAGTCCGGTGGCGGGCAGCGGTACGAGGCGTACCTGAGCGTAGTCGGCGACATAGACCGCGATTTCCGTGGCGCCGATGGCTGGTGCCGTCCGCATGACCAGCGCCGGCAGGTCGTCCGGTCCGGCGCATGGGGCGGCTGACTGCAGCCATCGCACGGCTTCGGCCGCTCCGGCCATCCGCCACCTCCTGCCGTTTCCCTCACGGTAGGAGACCGATGAGGTCCGCGCGACCGCAGGTTCGGACGGCGGGAGCCACCCGCCACGAGCGTTCGCCGGTGTTGCGCGGTAAGGGTCTCACCCCTGGGCGACGAGGGCACCTTCGAGGCCGGTCCTGCCGTTCTGAGCAGCGCTAGGCCCGATCGGGCTCGCCGGTCTGCTCCCACATCGCCTTCATCTCATCGAAGGCCTGCTCCATGATCTGCACCATGGCGCCCCTCGCGCGTTCGCCGTCGTGCCGCTGGATCGCCTGGGCCACGTCCGCGTGCAGTTGGAGGGCCTGCTCATGGGGATAATGCGGCATCAAACGGTAGTGGTGTCTGCCGGTGAGCACCTCGGCCACGAGTTCCTGCAGCTTCATGAACATCTCATTGCCGGAGGCGAGCAGCACCCGGCGGTGGAACTCTATGTCGAGGCGCAGGAAGCTCTCCTCGTCGCCGGCCTTGCCCGCGGCCCACATCTTCGCCGCGAGCCCGACGAGGTCGCTGGCCTCGTGGGGGGTGGCACGCAGGGCGGCCAGCCAGGCGGCGTGTGGCTCGACCGCGGTCCGCAGCTCGGTGATCGAGCGAAGTTGGGCGATCCGGCCGTCCGACGCGAGCCGCCAGCGGATCACCTGCGGGTCGAAGACGTTCCAGTCGCTTGCCGGACGGATCATGACCCCAACCCGGCGGCGGGTTTCGATGAAACCCATGGCGGCGAGCACCCGCAGGACTTCGCGGACGACGGAGCGGGACACCGCGTACCGGTCGACGAGGTCGTCGATGTTGAGGACCGATCCCGGCGTCAGCTGACCACCACAGATGGCCGTACCGAGTTGGTCGAGCACTCGTGCATGCAGGCCGGCATCGCCAGCGGCGGGTTGGGCGGCTGCAGCCGCGGCTGAAGACGTGGCCACCATCTGATCATATCAGTTGCACCCTAGCTCTTGAATAAGTCCGGTTTTTCGGCCTAACATCCCCGTGTTAAGCAGATGTAACACCGACGTGGCGCTCTTCCCCTGGGGCGGCGGGCCACGACAGAAGGAGAGATGGACGTGTTGCGTCGATCGGTTATCGGAACTTCTCTGGCCGTGGTGGCTGCTCTAGGCCTCTCCGCATGCGGCAGTAGCGGTGGCGGTGGTGACGACAGCGGCGGCTCGAAGACCGTCCGCGTGACCCTGGCCAACCACGTGTGGACCGAGAACATCAAGAAGGCTCTGCCCGAGTTCGAGAAAGCGACCGGGCTGAAGGTCGAACTCACCCAGCTCGGTGAGGACCAGCTGTCGGACCAGTACAACGTCAAGCTGAACGCCGGCTCCGGCGACATCGACGTGATGATGTACCGGCCCCTGCAGGAGGGGAAGCTGTTCGCCAAGAACAAGTATCTCGCCGACCTGTCGGACAAGGTGAAGTCAAACAAGGACTGGGACTTCAGCGACTTCCAGGGCGGGCCGGTGGAAGCCACCTCCTACAAGGACAAGGTGGTGGGTGTTCCGATCATCACCGAGCAGGAGGTCCTCTACTACCGTAAGGACCTGCTGCAGAAGGCTGGTCTGACCGCTCCGCCGAAGACCCTCGACGAGCTCAAGGCGGCCGCGGCGAAGATCAAGGCCACCGACCCGGGTGTGGCGGGCTTCGTGGCGCGCACCGGCAAGGTGCCGGCCGTCACGCAGTTTTCGAGCTTCCTCTACAGCTTTGGCGGCGACTTCGTCGATGACAGCGGCAAGGCCACCGTCAACAGCGACGCGGCCAAGCAGGCGTACGCCTTCTACGGCGGCCTGATCCGGGACTCCGGCCCGCGGAACGTCAGCACCGACATGAGCTGGCCCGACGCGATGGCGATCTTCACCCAGGGCAAGGCGGCGTTCTACACCGAGGCCAACTCGCTCTACAAGAACGCCACCGACCCGGCCAAGTCGAAGGTCTCCGACAAGGTCGGCTTCGCGCCCTTCCCGGCAGGCCCGGCGGGTTCCAAGCCGTACAACATCCCGTCGTGGGCGCTCGGCATCAACGACGCCTCGAAGAACCAGAGCAATGCCTGGAAGTTCGTCGAGTGGGCGACCAGCAAGGAGCAGACGCTGGCGCAGCAGAAGGCCGGCGTCCCCGGCGCCCGCACGTCGGTCTGGTCCAATCCTGAGGGCACCGCTACCTACCCGAAGGACCTCGTCGAGGCCATCGGGATCAGCACCAAGAACGGAGTGGCCCACGACCGGCCGCTGGTGGTCAAGGTTGCTCAGGCCCGGGAGATTGTCGGCCAGCCGATCGTGGACGTGATCTCCGGCAAGGACGCGGCCGCCTCGGCGGACACCGCCAACGAGGCGTTCCAGAAGTTCCTGGACGACGAGGCGAAGTAAGTCGATCGTGGGGTGGCGGAGCCGACCGGCTTCGCCACCCACCGGGACATGGCCCCGCGAACTCGGAGATCTCATGGCAGTCGCCACCCCATCCACCAGAGCGCCCGACACCCGCCCCACGGCGCCGGAGACTCCGGCCTGGGCGCTGTGGGCGAACCGGCATCGCAAGTGGCTCTTCGCGGCACCCGCCATGGCGTTCGTCGCCGCGCTGATCATCATTCCGCTGGCCTGGACCGGGTACCTCAGCCTGACCGACGCGGAGGGGTCGGTCCGGGCCGAAGCCGAGTTCGTCGGGTTCCAGAACTACATCGAGGTGGTTTCGGACACCGACCGGTTCTGGCCCGCCGTGGGGCGGACGGCGGCGTTCACCGGCGTCGCGCTCCTCTTCGAGGTCGTCCTCGGCATGGCGGTCGCGCTGTTGCTGTGGCGGCCCTTCCGCGGTGAGAAATGGGTCCGCGTGGCGATCCTCATGCCGCTGGTGGCGACCCCGGTCGCGGTGGGCATGATGTGGCGTCTGATTTTCGATCCGAACATCGGTATGGCAAACCAGCTGCTCGGCTGGGTGGGGATCGGGGCGCAGCCCTGGCTCGCCGGCCGCAGCACCGCTCTGCCCACGACGATGTTCATCGACATCTGGCAGTGGACCCCGATGGTCGTGCTGATCCTGCTCGCCGGTCTGACCTCGCTTTCCGACGAGCCGGACGAGGCGGCGCGGATCGACGGCGCGAGCGCCTGGCAGCGGTTCCGGCACATCACCCTGCCGTTGATGATGCCCACCGTGATCGTTGCGATCCTGCTGCGCGGCATCGACGCGCTCAAGACCTTTGACATCCTCTACGCCACCAAGGGAAAGGGCGGTGGCTCCTTCCACGAGGTCGAGACCCTCAACGTCTACGCCTACGGGCTCAGCTTCGACTACAACGAGTACGGCGTCTCCTCGACGGTCCTCATCATCTTCTTCCTGATCATCATTGGACTGATGTGGGCCTTGACATCCCGGAAGAAGGAGGCGGACCGATGAAGCCTCGTACCTCGTACCGGGTCTTCCGGGTGGTGGCCCTGGTCGTCGTCGTGTTGTCGCTGCTCGCGCCGCTGATCTGGATGATGGCGGCGTCGCTCAAGACGAACGTCGACATCTACGACGCGAGCAAGACTCTGGTCTTCTCGCCCACGGTGGAGAACTACACCAAGGTCCTGCAGCAGGCGAACTACGTCCAGTTCATCCGCAACAGCCTCTGGGTCGCCTTCGCCGCCACCGTGCTGTCCCTGATCCTGGGGGTGCCGGCCGCCTACTCGATGAGCCGTTTCAACATGCGCAAGTCGGCGCTCGTCGTGCTCATGGCGCGGGTTATCCCCGGCGTCTCACTGCTGGTGCCCTGGTACTACGTCTTCTCCAACCTGCGGATGGTCGGCGGCTTCACGGTGCTCATCCTCAGCCACATGTTCGTGTCGCTGCCGCTGATCGTGTACATCATGATGGGCTACTTCGACAGCATGCCGCTGGAACTCGAAGAGTCTGCGCTGGTCGACGGGCTCACGCAGATCGGAGCCTTCCGCCGGATCACGCTGCCGCTGTCCGCACCGGGGCTGGCGACCGCGGGTATTTTGTCCTTCATCTTCTCGTGGAACAACTTCATGTTCGCCCTGGTGCTCTCCGGCGCGGACACCAAGACGCTTCCCGTCGCGATCTTCGACTTCGTGGGCTACGCGAGCATCGACTGGGGTGGCCTGATGGCCGCGGCGAGCGTGGTCACCCTGCCGATCATGGTGATCGCCCTGTTCGTGCAGAAGTACGTCGTCTCCGGTCTCACCGCGGGCGCCACGAAGGGCTGAGGCCACGATGACGAAGATCGCGCGGGTCGAGACGTTCCTCGTGCCACCCCGATGGCTGTTCCTGCGCATCGAGACCGACACCGGAATCGTCGGCTGGGGCGAGGCGAGCTGCGAAGGGCGGTCCGAGACCGTTCGTACCGCCGTGGAGCAGCTCAGCGAAGTCCTGATCGGCAAGGACGCGCACCGCATCGAGGACCACTGGCAGGTGATGACCAAGGGCTCGTTCTACCGCGGTGGTCCGATCCTGGCCAGCGCCGTGTCGGGCCTCGATCAGGCGCTGTGGGACATCGCGGGCAAGCAGTACGGCGTACCGGTGCACCAACTGCTGGGCGGGCCCGTCCGGGACCGGATCCGGGTCTACGGCTGGGTCGGCGGCGACGAGCCGAACGAGGTCCGCGAGCACATCGCCGCCCAGGTGGCGGCGGGTCTGACCGCCGTCAAGATGAACGCATCCGGGCGGCTGAGCCCGATCGCCTCGGTCGCCGAACTCGACGGCGTGGTAAGGCGGGTGGCCGCCGCACGCGAGGTGCTCGGCGACGACCGCGATGTCGCCGTCGACTTCCACGGCCGGTTCACCCTCGCCAACGCCCGGCGCGTCGCCCCGCTGTTGGAGCCCTTGCGGCCCTTCTTCCTCGAGGAGCCGGTCGTCCCGGAGAACTCCCACCTCATCGGGGAGTTCGTCCGTTCCACCACGATCCCGGTGTCAACGGGTGAGCGGCTGTACAGCCGCCAGGAGTTCCTGCCGGTCTTCCAGGCCGGCATCGCGGTCGCCCAGCCGGACCTCTCGCACGCCGGCGGCATCACCGAGGTACGCAAGATCGCCGCACTAGCCGAGGTGTACGACGTGCAGCTCGCCCCGCACTGCCCGCTCGGACCCCTGGCCCTCGCGGCCTGCCTGCAGGTCGGCTTCGCGACGCCCAACTACCTGATTCAGGAGCAGAGCATCGGCATCCACTACAACCGCGGGGCCGAGGTGCTCGACTACTGCCTGGACAAGACCCCGCTGACGTTCGTCGACGGATACGTCGAGCGGCTCACCGCGCCCGGCCTCGGCATCGAGATCGACGAGCACGCGGTGCGGACCGCGGACAAGCGGGGTCACGCCTGGCGCAGTCCGATCTGGCGGCACCGCGACGGCTCGTACGCGGAATGGTGAGCCGGATGACCCTCGATTTCGTCGCCGAACTCGCCGCCGCCCGCCTGCTGGCGGTCATCCGGGGAACCGACACCGCCGCGGCGGTGTCGGCCGGAACGGTACTGCTCGAGGAGGGCGTACGCATCGTCGAGGTGGCCCTCACGACGCCCCGCGCCGTGGACGCCATCGCGGCCATCCGCTCGGCCGCACCCGCCGGGTCGCTGGTGGGCGCGGGCACGGTGCTGACCGCATCGGCGGTCGCCGACGTCGCGGCGGCCGGCGCGCAGTTCATCGTCACCCCGGCCGTCGTCGAGTCGATTCCCGAGGCGGCCCGCCGCGGCCTTCCGGTGGCTGCCGGGGCACTCACCCCGACGGAGGCGTACGCGGCCATCCAGCAGGGGGCGTCGGTCGTCAAGCTCTTTCCGGCGTCGCTGGGTGGGCCCGGGTACCTCAAGGCGCTGCGCGACCCGTTCCCGAACATTCCCTTCGTCGCGGTCGGCGGTGTTGGGCTGGCCGAGATGCCCAGCTACCTGGCCGCGGGGGCGATCGCCGTCGGCGTCGGCGGCCCGCTGGTGGCGGACGCCGCCTCCGGTGGTGACCTCGACGCCCTGCGCACCCGGGCCCGGGCCTACCTGGCCGCCGCCCGCCCCCAAGCCTCATGACCGCAGCAGATGTCCTCACCTTCGGCGAGTCCCTGGTGTCCCTCCGGTCGACCGGCCCGCTGGCCGCCGGAGGAGCCCTGACCATGCACGTGGCCGGCGCGGAGTCCAACGTCGCGATCGGTCTGGCCCGCCTCGGTCACCGGGCGGCGTGGGTGGGCCGGGTGAGCAGCGACGAGTTGGGTGCGTACGTGTTGCGACAGCTGCGCGCCGAGGGCGTCGGAACCGACGGCGTGGTGCGGGACGCCGCGCGCCCCACCGGCCTGATGTTCCTGGAGCAGCGCACCGCCGACCTCACCCGGGTGCAGTACCGCCGGACCGGCTCGGCCGGAGCATCCCTCTGCGTGGACGACCTGCGCCAGCCCCTCGCCGCCGGAGCCCGCGTCCTGCACCTCACCGGGATCACCCCGGCCCTGTCGGACAGTGCCCGGGCCGCCGCGCTCTGGGCGGCGCAGACAGCCTCGGAGTCCGGGATGCTGGTCTCCCTGGACGTCAACTACCGCGCCCGCCTCTGGTCCCGCGAGGCGGCCCGCGCGGTGCTGGCTCCGCTGGCCTCGTACGCCTCGATCGTCATCGGCTCCGCCGACGAGCTCGACCTCGTCGGCGAGGACGGAGCCGACGAGTCGACGATCGTCGGGGACGTGCTCGCGCGGGGTGGCCAGACCGTCCTGATCAAGCTCGGCTCCGCCGGCGCCCGGGCGCACACCGCCGACGGCGTCCGGCACGTCGAGGCCAACACGGTGACGGCCATCGATACGGTCGGCGCGGGGGACGCCTTCACCGCCGGTTACCTGTCCGGCCTTCTTGAGGGCCTCGAGGTGGCCGACTGCCTGCGCCGCGGTGTCACGCTCGGCGCCTTCGCCGTCGCCAGCCGCGGCGACTGGGAGGGACTGCCGCGCCGGGACGAACTGTCCCTTCTCGACGGCCACGAGTCGGGCAGCACCATCCGCTGATCCACCGCACCACCGCAGAAAGGCAACCCGTGAAGATCGTCGCCGCAGAGCTCATCGTCTCCAGCCCCGATCGCAACTTCGTCACCCTCAAGATCACCACTGACGAGGGCATCACGGGCCTGGGCGACGGCACCCTCAACGGGCGGGAACTGGCCGTCGCCTCGTACCTGAGCGACCACGTCGTGCCGCTGCTGATCGGACGGGACCCGCACCGCATCGAGGACACGTGGCAGTTTCTGTACCGCTCGGCGTACTGGCGGCGCGGTCCGGTCACCATGGCGGCCATCGCGGCGGTGGACGTGGCCCTGTGGGACATCAAGGCCAAGGCGGCCGGGATGCCCCTGTACCAACTGCTCGGCGGCGCCTCGCGCACCGGCGTCATGGCGTACGGCCACGCCTCGGGCCGCGATCTCCCGGAACTGTTCGACTCGATCCGGGCCCACCTCGAGCTCGGCTACCGGTCGATTCGCGTCCAAACCTCGGTCCCGGGCATCAACGCGGTCTACGGGGTCGCGGCGCAGTCCGGCGCCGACGGCAAGCGGTACGACTATGAACCCGCACAGCGGATCCCGCTGCCGGCCGAGGAGGACTGGGATACCCGCGCCTACCTGCGCCACCTGCCCGGCGTGTTTGAGGCGGTCCGCAACGAGTTCGGTCCCGAACTCCCGTTGTTGCACGATGGCCATCACCGGATGACTCCGATCCAGGCCGCCCGGCTCGGCAAGGCTCTCGAACCGTACGACCTGTTCTGGCTCGAGGACTGCACTCCGGCGGAGAACCAGGAGGCGCTGCGGCTGGTTCGCCAGCACACCACCACCCCGCTGGCCATCGGCGAGGTCTTCAACACCGTCTGGGACTACCAGACCCTCATCCGGGAACAGTTGATCGACTACATCCGGTCCGCGGTCACCCACACCGGCGGCATCACCGCCATTCGCAAGCTTCTCGACTTCGCCGCGCAGTATCAGATCAAGTCCGGCATCCACGGGCCGACCGACATTTCGCCGGTGGGCATGGCGGCCGCGCTGCACCTCGACCTGGCCATCCACAACTTCGGTATTCAGGAGTACATGCAGCACGGACCTCTGACGAATGAGGTCTTCCAGCAGTCGTTCACCTTCGCCGATGGCTATCTCCACCCCGGGGAGCAGCCGGGACTGGGCGTCGAACTCGACGAGAAGGCCGCCGAGCGGTTCCCCTATCTGCCGGCCTATCTCCCGTTCAACCGTCTCAAGGACGGGACCGTCCATGACTGGTGATCGCTGCGCTGCCCTGGGAGAAGACGGCCGACGCCCGACCCGACACGTTGTCGTGATGGGTGTGTCGGGATCGGGCAAGACCACCGTCGCCAGGGGGATCAGCACCCTGACCGGGCTGAGGTTCGCCGAGGCGGACACATTCCACTCGGAGTGGAATGTGGCGAGGATGCGGTCCGGCCTACCGCTCGACGATGCCGCCCGCTGGCCCTGGCTGCGCGAACTGGCCTCGTGGATGGCCGCTCGTTCCGCCGAAGGTGTGTCCACGGTCCTGGCCTGCTCGGCGTTGAAGCGGTCCTATCGCGACGTGCTGCGCAAGGGGCCGCCGGACCTCAGCTTCGTCTACCTGCACGGGTCGGCGGAGATGATTCGGGAGAGGATGTCCCGGCGCGAAGGGCACTACATGCCGGCGAGTCTGCTCAACTCGCAGTTCGCGATCCTGCAACCGCCGCAACCGGACGAGTCCAGCCTGGTGCTCGATGTCTCGGCCGAGCCAGAAGCGCTCGTCTCGGCGGCCGTCATGGGCCTTGGTCTGTGCCCCGAGGGCGCCGTCAGGTCAAGGTAGTTCGCGCCGCGAAGCGATCAGTTGGCGATGCCCGCCGTTTGATCAGCCGCAGTGTCCCGGTCGTGCCGTCGAGTCGAGCGCGCCGACGGGTGGACCACGAACCCGGCGTGTAAGATAGGTGGAGCAGTTTCTTGTTTGTGGTTGCGCTCCCTGCCCGGCGGTTCGCCGGGATCGGTCTCCTTCCGGATTCACCGTAGGTCTGCCGCTGCTCGAGACGGCCCACCGAGGCCCCGCAGCGTGCGAGGCCGATATCCGTGCAAAGGGGAAATCACATGGCAACCGGCACCGTGAAATGGTTCAACGCCGAAAAGGGCTTCGGCTTCATCAGCCCGGATGGCGACGGCCCTGACGTGTTTGTGCACCACTCGGCCATCCAGGCCGAGGGCTTCCGCGAGCTCCACGACGAGCAGCGCGTCGAGTTCGACGTCGTGCGGGGCAACAAGGGCCCGCAGGCCGAGGCCGTACGTCCGATCTGAGATCGGTACGCCCGTACCCCGTGTGGTTCGGGCGGCGCCGCGAGGCGCATGAGGTTGGGCTGCGCCCCGCCGCTCGGTACCGCGGGGCGGCCTGACCTTGCCCAGTTGACTCCCGGCTCGTTTCTGTGGACTCCGCCGGTCGCCCGGCTCGGAGCCTTCCCCGGCGGCGTGCCGCCAATGGAAGGTTTCCGTATTTGACCACGCCTACGCGTGCCCCTCGTAGCCGGCGCCGCCCGCCGGTTTCCACTCACCAGCCGGCGGTGCCGCGCGCGCCGCTCCCGACGCCGTCCGCGGCCTCTTTTGCATCCCTGCCGTTGCACCCGGCGCTCCTGAAGACGTTGGCCGAGCAGGGACTGAGCATCCCGTCGCCGATCCAGGCCGCCACCCTCGCCGACACCGTCGCCGGCCGTGATGTGCTCGGCCGCGCCCGCACCGGCTCGGGAAAGACCCTGGCGTTCGGTTTGGCCGTGCTGACCCGCCTGGCCGGCCAGCGGGCCCAGCCGCGACAGCCGCTCGCACTGGTGCTCGTGCCGACCCGCGAGCTGGCCGCGCAGGTCACGACGGCGCTGACCCCGTACGCCACCGCAGTCGGGCTGCGCCTTACCACCGTCGTGGGCGGCCTGTCCGCCCAGCGTCAGGCCGACGCGCTGCGCCGCGGCAGCGAGATCGTGATCGCCACCCCCGGGCGGCTCAACGATCTGGCCCAGCGCGGCGACTGCCGGCTGGACCGGATTGCCGTTACTGTCCTGGACGAGGCCGACCGGATGGCAGACATGGGGTTCCTGCCCCAGGTCACCGCGCTGTTGACCCGCACCGCGCCGGACGGTCAACGGATGCTGTTCTCCGCGACCCTCGACAACGACGTCGACCGGCTGGTGCGACGGTTCCTGACCAATCCGGCACGGCACTCGGTCGATCCGCCGGCGGGCGCGGTAACCACCATGGACCACCACCTGTTGCACGTCGAGCTGGCGGACAAGAACTCCACCACCGCCCAGATCGGTGCCCGGCAGGGCCGGGTGATCATGTTCGTGGGCACGAAGCACCGCGCCGACCGGCTGGCCCGTCACCTGCTCGCCCACGGCGTGACCGCGGCTGCGCTGCACGGCGGCAAGTCCCAGCCGCAGCGCGTCCGTACGCTCGAGCAGTTCCGTACCGGCGCGGTCAACGCGTTGGTGGCCACCGACGTGGCCGCCCGTGGCATCCACATCGACGACCTCGACCTCGTGGTCAACGTGGATCCGCCCGGTGACCCCAAGGACTACCTGCACCGGGGCGGCCGGACCGCCCGTGCCGGCCGTACCGGCACCGTGGTGACGCTGGTGCTGCCGGAGCAGCAGGTCGATGCGCGACGGATGCTCGCCGCCGCCGGCGTCACGGCCCGCTCCGCGCGGGTTCGTCCCGGGGACGTCGAACTCACCCGGATCACCGGCGCCCGTAGCCCCTCCGGAGTTCCCGCCGCCCCCGTCGGGGGTGGCCACCGGGAGGCCGGGAGCGGCGCAACACCCGGGCGCGGTCGCCGACCCCGCCGCGGGCTCCAGACTGGCACGTCATCGGCCTCCCCGAGACGACGCGCATGACATCTGTCGCTGCACCGCCGGTCACCGACCGACCCGGCACACCGACCCCGCCGGCGCCCGCCACGGGGTGCGTGCGCGGCCAACTCGGTCCCGCGGCCCGCCTGATCTGGCTGGTCGAGAAGGCGCACTGGGTCCGCGACGTCCGCTGGCCCAACCAGGACCGCCTTGCGGCCAAACGGGTGAGGGGCTGATCGGCAGACAGCCGCCGGCACGAGGCGTTCAGCAGGCGGCGGTCGGACATCGGTCCGGCCGCCGCCTCTCGTCGTCCAGTGCGTTCGGCCGTCCTGCGCCGCCGCCCGCCCGGGCGGCGGACGGCAATCGACAAATGGTCAGTTTTGGATGTTCGGCCCATGGCCAGCGGCCGGTCGTTGCTGATCCGATGCCAGGACCGGTAACAGCCGTTCGACAGAGGAGGCACCGTGCGCACACCATCTCGTGCGTCCGCGGGCACCGCCGCGCTGCTGACCGCCGCCGTACTTGTGCTCGCCGCCGCGTCCGGTGGTCAGGCGGCACCAGGCGGGCAGGCGGCGGCGAAGGCCGAGCCAGTCAAGGTCCAGGGCGACAGCACTGATAGCAAGGTCAAAGACAACCGGAAGGGTCGCATCGCGCCCACCCCACGGCAGCAACAACGGGCCGCCGCACTGGGCGCCCGCGCCCGGTGGAACGCGCTGGGCACCCCCGCGATGCTCACATCGACCGGCCGGCCGCTGGCGACCGGGCTGCCCGCCGATCCGGCGGCCGCGGCGCGCGCCTATATCGCCGCCAACCGCGACATCCTGGGACTGACCCAGCGGGGCGCCGAGGCGCTCGAGGTGCTCACCGTCGCGCCGATGGGTGAGGGCGCCACCGTCATCTTCCGCCAGCGCTTCGGCGACCTCGCAGCGGGCATCGACGGCATCCTGTCCGTCGGGGTCCGCAAGGGCGCCGTCTGGCACGCGTCGTCGTCGCTTGCCCGCGACGCCGCCGCGCCGGCGCCGGCGACGCTGTCCCGGGCACAGGCCGAGCGGATCGCCAGGACCGACGCGGGCCTGGCCGCGGCGCAGATCCTGAGCACCGAACTGGTGGCCGTACCCACCGCGGACCGGGGCGCACGCGCGGCGTACGAGGTGGTCCTCGGCGACGACCTGCGGGGCGCCCAGCCGCACGCCTACTCCACCTATGTGGACGCGCGGGACGGCGCGGTTCTGGTGCGCGAGAATCTGGTCGACGAGGACGCCGACAACCCGGAGTGGGACGTGTTCCCGAACTCGCCGGCGACCGACTACTCGTCGACGGACACCCGGGTTCAGTGGTGCTTCTCGCCGGCCCCGGAGTGCGACGAGGTGGTAGGCACCCCGGCCGCGCCGTTGGCGTGGGACGTCGACCCGGCGACCGGTGCGTCGACGAACACCACCAACGGCAACAACGCGATCGGGGTGCACAACTGGTTCAGCAACGACCCGTTCACGGTGGGTACGGAGACGGCCACGCCGCGCCCGAACCGGGACTACACCTACCCATGGGCCAACCAGTGGTTCGAAGCGAAGTGCAACCCGGACACCTTTACCTCAGCGGAGCGCAACGAGATCGACGCGGCGCGGGCGAACCTGTTCGCGATGCACAACCGGATGCACGACTGGTCGTACCACCTGGGCTTCACCGAGGCCACCTGGAACATGCAGCGGGACAACTTCGGCAAGGGCGGTCTGGGTAACGACCCGGAGCAGGGCAACGCCCAGGCCGGCGGGGTCAGCGGCGGTCCGCCCAACTTCGAGGCCCGGGACAACGCCAACCAGATCACCCCGCGCGACGGCCTGCCGCCGATCACCAACATGTATCTCTGGCAGCCGATCGCCGGCTCCTTCTACGCCCCGTGCGTGGACGGCGACTTCGACATGTCGGTCATCGCCCACGAGTACACCCACGCGATCAGCAACCGGATGATCGCCGGCCCCAACGCCGGGGTCAGCTCGCCGCAGGGCATGAGCGAGAGCTGGTCGGACCAGCTGGCCATGGAATACGCCTTCGAGCACGGGTACGCGCCGCCCGGTGCCCGAGGATTCACCATCGGTCAGTACGTGACCAGCGACCCGGTCGCCGGAATCCGCAACTACAACATGAGCGACAGCCCGCTGAACTACAGCAGCGTCGACTACGACTTCGTCGGCCTGCAGGTGCACGCCTCGGGCGAGCTGTGGAGCGCCACGAATGTCGACATCCGGAACGCGATGATCCAGCGGTACGGCGCCGGCGACGCCGCCGTGCAGAAGTCGTGCGCCAACGGCCAGACGCCGGTGACGGCGTGCCCGGGGAACCGGCGGTGGATCCAGTTGGTGTTCGACTCGTTCCTGCAGATGGCCGTGAGCCAGGTGAGCATGGTCGACGCGCGGGACGCGATGCTCGCCGCCGACCGGGTCCGGTTCGGCGGGGCCAACCAGGATCTGCTGTGGAACGCCTTCGCCAAGCGCGGCCTCGGTGAGGCCGCGTCCAGCAACGGCTCCACCGACCCGAACCCGGTGCCGAGCTTCACCTCCCCGTACGCCAACGAGGCGACCCTGACCTTCCGGCCGGTGGACGGGGACGTCGCCGTGCCGGGTGCCCAGCTGTTCGTCGGCCGGTACCAGGCCCGGGCGGTGCCGGTGGCCGACACCGACGCGGCGACGCCACTGACCGACGAGGTGAGCCTGGCGCCGGGCACGTACGAGTTCATCGTGCGGGCGCCCGGACGCGGGCACGTCCGGGTGGGGCCGATCATCATCAAGGCCGGGCAGGTACGGGACCTCCCGGTGCAGATGCGGCTCAACCTCGCCTCCAGCGCCGCCGGAGCGACGGTGTCCGGCGACGGGATCAACCTGGCCAAGGTCGTTGACGACGACGAGGCCACCAACTGGGCGTCGCTCGGCTCCGCGGTGGCCGGCAAGCAGGTGACCGTGGACCTGGCCGGTGCCGCCCAGCAGGTACGCCGGGTGCAGGTCAGCGCGATGCTGCGGCCGCAGATCGCCACCGACGTCGATGGGGCCGGACAGGCCCGCGTCTCGGCGCTGCGGCAGTTCCGCGTGCTGGCGTGCGAGGCGAAGGCAGGCGTCAACTGTTCGGCGGCGGCGGACTACCACGTCGTCTACACCAGCCCGGCCGACGCGTTCCCGTCGATCGCGCCGCGGCCCCGGGCACCGGAGCTGATCATCCGGTCGTTCGACATCCCCGACACCAAGGCGACGCACCTGCGTCTCGAGGTGGTCACCAACCAGTGCACTGGAGCACCGGCATACGCCGGTGAACAGGACAACGATCCGCGGGCCAACACCGACTGCGCAACCGCCAGCCCGCAGGCGCTGAATGTGCGCGTGGCCGAGTTCCAGGCGTTCGTCCAGTAGCCCGACGAACGCCGTTGGCGAACAGTGGGCGGGCCGTTCGGCCCGCCCACTGAGCTGCCCGAGCCGATGTATCCGGTACCTGGGTACCGGGTTACCGTCGAAGGATGACGTACGCGATGGCGGGTCTGCGCTCGGGGCAGGTGGCGACCGCCGCCGGGGTGAATCCGCAGACGCTGCGCTACTACGAGCGGCGTGGGCTGATCACCGAGCCGCACCGCAGCATCGGCGGCCATCGGATGTATCCACCGGAGACCGTGACGATCCTGCGGGTCATCAAGGCGGCGCAACGTCTGGGGTTCACCCTCGACGAGATCGCCGATCTGCTGGACGCCACGGCGCACCGTCACGGCCGCCGGGCCGATGCGGGGCTGCCCGAACGGGCCCGCGTCAAGCTCGCCGAGGTCGACGAGAGGATTGCCGATCTCACGATCATCCGCGCCCAGTTGGCGCAGGCGGTCGCCGCCGGTTGCCACGACCTCATGACCTGCGCGGAGAGCCCGGACTGCCCGCTCCCGTTCGCCGCGATCGCCGACCGCCGGCGCGCGGCGACGTGATTGGTCCGGGCACATCGGACTCAGTGGTGCTGAACCAGAACATCCCGCCGGCCGCCTGATGCGGCGGCCCCTGCGGATCGCCCGGCCCGGCGATCCGCACCACCATCCCGTCAGTCTGGAAGCAGCGGCACGGAGAGGCCCTCGCCCCGGCCGAGCAGCGCCGCACGGGTGACGGCCGCCGAGCCGAACCGGTCCCGCACCGTGTCCAGCGCGGCGTCCAACTCGCCGTCACTGTGCCGCTCGAACGGGAGCTCCAGCTGAACGGCACCGCGGCTGTCGAGATTGCCGACGGCGATCCCGACGAGCGTGAGGCCGCGCTGCTCGATCAGCGGTGTCGCGGCGGCCACCAGGCGCCGGGCCGTGTCGAGGATCGTCTGCGTGTGCGCCGTCGCCCGGGCCAGGGTGTGCGACCGGGTGGCCCGGGAAAAGTCGTCGAACCTTAGACGCAGGACGACCGTGCGCCCGGTCCGCCCGGCGGCGCGCATCCGGCGGGTGACCCGGTCGACCAGCCCGGCGACGGCGGCGTCGACCGCCTGCGGTGAGTGCGGCGATCGTCCCAGCGCCCGCTGTGCGCCGATCGAACCGCGCCGCCGACCGACCTGGACCGGCCGGGGATCGTGGTTGTGGGCAAGTGCGTGCAGGTGCCGTCCGGCGGCGGCGCCCAGCATCGCCACCAGAGCCGCCTCGCCCACCCGCGCGACCTGCCCGACCGTCCTCAGTCGCCGGTCGCGCAGCTTCTGCTCGGTGACCTTTCCGACGCCCCAGAGCAGGTCGACCGGCAGGGGGTGCAGGAAGGCGAGTTCGCCGTCGGGCGGAACGACCAGGAGACCGTCCGGTTTGGCCACTCGGCTGGCCACCTTGGCCAGGAACTTCGTTCGGGCCACGCCCACCGTGATCGGCAGCCCGACCCGCTCGCGGACGTCCCGGCGCAACCGCTTCGCGATCTCGGCCGGCGGGCCCGAGATGCGGCGGAGCCCTCCCACATCGAGGAACGCCTCGTCGATGGACAAGCCCTCCACGAGCGGCGTGGTCTGCCGGAACACCTCGAACACCGCCTTGCTTGCCGCCGAGTAGGCGGACATCCGAGGCGGCACGACGATCGCGCCGGGGCACAGCCGCCGGGCCTGCCGCCCGCCCATCGCGGTGCGGACGCCACAGGCCTTGGCCTGGTAGCTGGCGGCCAGGACCACCCCGGCGCCGACGATGACCGGCCGTCCGCGCAGCCCGGGGTCGTCGCGCTGCTCGACCGATGCGTAGAAGGCATCGAGATCGGCGTGGAGGATCGTCGCCTCGCCAACCACGGCGCCATCTTCGCACACATGTTCTATCGAGGGGGGATCAACGACGGGCGAGTCCACTCATCTTGATCGCCGTGTAGACCGCGGCGGCGAGCGCGACGTCGGAGAGCAGCATCAGGCCGATCGCGTAGGACCCCTCCACCCCGTAGACCCAGCCCATGATCAGCGGCGGAACGAAGCCGCCGAGGCCGCCGGCCGCGCCCACCAGGCCGGTGACGCTGCCGACCTTGTCGGCGGGGGCGACCTTGCCAACCAGCGCGAAGACGCCACCGCTGGCGGCGCCGAGCAGCGCCGCCATGCCGAGGAAGGCGATCGTGCCGAGCGGGATCAACGGCGGCTGGAACGCCTGCACCACGGCGAATGCGGCCACCCCGGCGAAGCACCCGACCAGGACGGGGACCGGATGCAGCCGGTCGGACAACCAGCCACCCACCGGCCGGGCGATCACCGCGAGGACCACGAACCCCGCGGTCCGCAGGGCGGCGTCCCCGACGTCTAGGCCGTACGCCGTGCGCAGGTAGGCCGGCAGGTAGACGCTGAACGCCACGAAGCCGCCGAACCCGACCGCGTAGAGGAAGCAGAGCTGCCAGGTGACCCCGAGCCGGGCCACCTGCGCCAGCCGGGCGAGCGCCGAGCCGGCGGGACGCTGCCGGTCGGGGGCGTCGCGCAGGAGCAGGAAGGCGAGCACCGCGTAACCGGCCAGGACCGCGGCAACCAGCAGGAATGGGGTCTTCGGACCGTACGCGTCGGACAGCCGGACGGTGGTGAAGTTGGCGATCGCCGTGCCGCCCATGCCGATGCCGAAGACACCGATCGCGAATCCGCGCCGGGCCGGCGGATACCAGGCGGACACCAGCGGCACGCCGACGGCGAAGGCGGTGCCGCCGATGCCGAGGAAGAAGCCGGCGACGATCAGCGCCGCGTACGAGGACACGAAGGCAAGAGTGAGCACCGGAACGATCGTCGCCAGGGTCACCAGCGGGAACATGACGCGGGCGCCGTACCGATCGGTCAGGGCGCCGACCGGGATCCGGCCGAGGGAGCCGACCAGCACCGGCACCGCGACGAGCAGCGACTGGGCGGCGAAGCTCAGCCCCAGGCGCTCCTTGATGCCGGGAGCCAACGGGCTCAGCAGCGCCCAGGCCCAGAAGTTGAGCAGGAACCCGAGCGTCGCCAGGGCGAGGTGGCGGGACGCTCCGGGCCGGGTGCCGGCCGCGGTGCCGCCGGCGCCCACGGTTGGCGCCGGCTGGTTCTTGGTGATGGTCATGGTCACCTCGTCGAGACTGGCTGGCTGCCGTGAAACGGGTTCCGGGAGCGCAGGCAATGATCACTTATGTGTTTCACGTACCAGGTTCGGCGAATGACCGGCCGCAGGTGCAGGGCCGTTGGTCCCGCTGGCGATGTGCCGTCAGGCACCGGTGACCAGCGGCGTCACCGGCGCGAACGGGACCGGTCGGAGCGAGGTGTCGGGAGGCGTGGCGGTCCCTCCCAGCCGGGTCGGCTCGGGCGCAGACCGGGCCGCTCGTCCCGACTGCGGTAGACGACGTACGGCCGGGTGAGATAGCCGACGGGGGCGCTGAACGCATGCACCAGGCGGGTGAACGGCCAGAACGCGAAGAGCGCGAACGCCGCTACGACGTGGATCTGGAAGCCCACCGGCACGCCGGCCATGACATCGGGATCCGGTCGGAGGTAGAACAGCGACCGGAACCATGGCGAGACCGTCTCCCGGTAGTCGTAGCCGTCGCCGAGCACGTTGGCCCGTACGGTGGCCAGCAGGCCGAGCACGATCACGCCAGTTAGCACGACGTACATCGCCTTGTCGTTGCGGGTGGTGGCGGCGAAGACCGGCCCGGTGAGCCGGCGGCGGGCGATGAGGATGCCCAGCCCGATCAGGGTGCAGAACCCGGCGATCGTGCCGATGAACACCGCCATCAGGTGGTACGTGTGTTCCGTGATGCCGACCGCCTCGGTCCACGCCTTGGGAACGACGAGGCCGCCGATGTGGCCGATCAGCACCATCAGCACGCCGAAGTGGAACATCGGGCTGCCCCACCGCAGGATCGCGCTTTCGTAGAGCTGGGAGGAGCGGGTGGTCCAGCCGAACTTGTCGTACCGGTGGCGCCAGATCAGGCCGCCGACCAGCACCGCCATGGCCAGATACGGGTAGACCACCCACAGCAGCGTGTTCATCGGCGACCTCCGGCAGTGGTATCAACGAGTCCGAACGGTTCCAGCCCGACCTGTTCCACGGGCGGCCCGGCCTGGGCCAGCCGGGCCGCGGCGGCCAGATCCGCCGGCCGCGCCGGCGGCAGCATTTCGCGTACCGCGGCGACCGCGTGCCGGTAGACCGACCTCTCCCGGGCCAGGGCCTCGACCAGCAGGTCGAGACCGACCCGGTTCTCCCGCAGCAGCCGCCACCCGCCGTCGTCAACGGCGGCCAGGTCGAGCACGGCGGGCAGGAAGTCGGGAAGTTCCCCGTCCACCACTTCCAGCCCCGCCGCCTTGTACGCGGCGGTGAAGCCGACCAGTGCCTCGCCCCGCTTCCGGGTGTCGCCGCAGGTGTAGTAGGTCAGGTGCAGGCAGCAGCGGCGGCGGAAGTCGAACAGCTCGACGTACGCGCCGGCCAGCGCACGCGGGTCGGCGGTCGCCCGGTGCGCGGCGACCAGCCGCAGCGGATCGGCGACCGCAGCGGGCAGCTCGTCCAGGGCCGCCTCCAGCACCGGCAGCGCGGCCAGCACCTGCTCGTCGGGGTAGCGCAGCAGCAGCGACGCCGCCCGCGCCGCCACCGGCCGCCAGTACGACTCGCTCATCGGTCCGTCCCCTCGACGTGTTCGGTCTCCCGGGGCGGGGGCGGGAAGAGCCCCGGTGGCGTGCCCTTGCCGTCCCAGTTGAGGAGGTTCACCCGGCGGGGTTCGTCGCCAGGGTCGGTGAAGCTGTCCGCCGTCTGCCGGTTCCGCAGCATGTGGAAGGTCTCCACCTGGACCGGCACCGGCGTGCCCGAGGACTCGCCGAACGGCCCCTGGCCGTACGGCCCACCGCCGCCCATGCCGGGCCCGCCCTCGTAGTCGAGGCTGCACTCGGTGGCGATCTTCTCCAGCCGGTGCGCGTCCTCGGCGTGCGCCGCGGGGATGACGTAGCGCTGCTCGTACTTGGCGATGGCCAGCAGCCGGAACATCTCGTCCATCTCCGGGCCGGTCATGCCCACCGCCGCGGCGATCGACTCGTCGGGCGTCTCGCCCAGGTTGATCCGGCGCTGGTAGGAGCGCATCGCGGCGAGCCGGTTGAGCACGCCCCGCACCGGCTCGGGATCACCGGCGGTGAAGAGCTCGGCCAGGTACTCCACCGGGATGCGCAGCGCGTCGATCGCGCCGAAGAGGTTGCCGACCTCCTCGCCGTCGTGGCCGGTCTCCCGCAGCACGTCCACGACCGGCGACAGCGGCGGGATGTACCAGACCATCGGCATGGTCCGGTATTCCGGGTGCAGCGGCAGCGCCACCTCGTACTTCATGATCAGATCCCAGACCGGGGAGCGCTGCGCCGCCTCGATCCAGTCGTCGGCGATGCCCGCCTCCCGGGCGGCGGCGATCACCCGCGGGTCGTGCGGGTCGAGGAAGACCGAGCGCTGCGCCTCGTAGAGGTCATGCTCGTCCTCCGCCGCGGCGGCCTCCGCCACCCGGTCGGCGTCGTAGAGCATCAGGCCCAGGTAGCGCAGCCGCCCGACGCACGTCTCGGAGCAGATCGTCGGCTGGCCGATCTCGATGCGCGGGAAGCAGAAGGTGCATTTCTCCGCCTTGCCGGTGCGGTGGTTGAAGTACACCTTCTTGTACGGGCAGCCGGTCACACACATCCGCCAGCCGCGGCAGCGGTCCTGGTCGACCAGGACGATGCCGTCCTCGGCCCGCTTGTAGATCGCGCCGGACGGGCAGGAGGCGGCGCAGGACGGGTTGAGGCAGTGCTCGCAGATCCGCGGCAGGAAGAACATGAAGGTCTTCTCGAACTCCTGCTTCACCTGGTCGGACACCTTCGCCAGCACCGGGTCCCCGGCGGCGATCTCGTTGCCGCCGGCCAGCGAGTCGTCCCAGTTAGCGCTCCAGGTGATCTTCGTGTCCTCGCCGGTGAGCAGCGACTTCGGCCGGGCCACCGGGGTGTCCTCGCCGGCGGGGGCGGTGAGCAGGTGCTCGTAGTCGTACGTCCACGGCTCGTAGTAGTCCTTCATGGACGGCAGCTTCGGGTTGGCGAAGATGCTGAACATCTTCTTCAGCCGGCCGCCGGAGCGCGGCCTGAGCCGGCCGCCGCGGGTCCGGACCCAGCCGCCCTGCCACCGCTCCTGGTTCTCGTACGTGCGCGGGTAGCCCTGCCCGGGCCGGGTCTCCACGTTGTTGAACCAGACGTACTCGACGCCGGACCGGTTGGTCCACGCCTGCTTGCAGGTCACCGAGCAGGTGTGACACCCGATGCACTTGTCGAGGTTCATCACCATCGCCATCTGTGCCATGACCCGCATCAGTACTGCACCTCCTGGGAGCGGCGGCGGATCACGGTGACCTCGTCGCGCTGGTTGCCGGTGGGACCGAGGTAGTTGAACGCGAACGACAACTGCGCGTACCCGCCGATCAGGTGGGTGGGCTTGACCAGCAGCCGGGTCAGCGAGTTGTGTATCCCGCCGCGGCGGCCGTTGACCTCGGCCTTCGGCACGTCGATCACCCGCTCCTGGGCGTGGTACATGTACACCGTGCCCTCGGGCATCTTGTGCGTCACCACGGCCCGGCAGACCACCACGCCGTTGCGGTTGACCGCCTCGATCCAGTCGTTGTCCCGTACGCCGATCTTCGCCGCGTCCGCCTCGCTCATCCACATCGTCGGCCCGCCCCGGGACAGCGTCAGCATGATGAGGTTGTCCTGGTACTCCGAGTGGATCGACCACTTCGAGTGCGGTGTGAGGTACCGGACGGTGATCTCCAGCTCGCCGTTGCGGCCCAACCTCGGCTCGCCGAAGAGCTTGTGCATGTCCAGCGGCGGCCGGAAGATCGGCAGCGCCTCGCCGGCCTCGTGCATCCAGTCGTGGTCGAGGAAGAAGTGCTGCCGGCCGGTGAGGGTGTGCCAGGGCTTGAGCCGCTCGGTGTTGATCGTGAACGGCGAGTAGCGGCGGCCGCCGTGCTCGCTGCCCGACCACTCCGGGCTGGTGATCACCGGCACCGGGCGGGCCTGCGTGTCCGCGAAGGTGATCTGTTTGCCCTCGTGCTCGGCCGCCAGGTCGGCCAGGCGTACGCCGGTGCGCTTCTCGACGTCCTGGAAGCCGACCCTGGCGACCCGGCCGTTCGTCGTGCCCGACAGCGCGAGGATGGCCTCGCAGGCGTGCACGTCCTTGGCCAGCGACGGCCGCCCGTCGGCCGCCCCGCCGTGGACCTCGCCGTTCTTGCGACGCAGGTACTCCACCTCCGGGCGGACGTCGACCGAGACGCCCTTGCCGGTCGTCCCGAGCGTGTCCATCAGCGGGCCCAGCGCGGCCATCTTGTCCGCGACCGCGGCGTAGTCCCGCTCGACCACGACCAGCTTCGACATGGTCCGGCCCGGCACCGGGGTCTCACCCTCGGCCGCCCAGTCGCGGACCACCCCGTGCGGGGTCGCCATCGCGTCCGGCGTGTCATGCAGCAGCGGCGCCGCGACCAGATCCTTGCGTACGCCCAGGTGCGGACCGGCGAGCGCCGAGAACGCCTTGGCGATGCCGTGGAACGCCTGGAAGTCGGTCCGGGTCTGCCAGGGCGGGTTGATCGCCGGGGTGAACGCGTGCACGAACGGGTGCATGTCCGTGCTGCTCAGGTCGTGCTTCTCGTACCAGGTGGCGGCGGGCAGCACGATGTCGGAGAAGAGCGTCGTGGAGGTCATCCGGAAGTCCAGCGACAGCAGCAGGTCGAGCTTGCCCTCGGGGGCCTCGTCCCGCCAGGTCACGTCCTTTGGGCGCAGCTCCGGCGACGCCTCGTCCGCCCGCAGGTTGGCGTCGGTGCCGAGCAGGTGCCGCAGGAAGTACTCGTTGCCCTTGGCGGACGAGCCGAGCAGGTTGGCCCGCCACACCGTCAGCACCCGCGGCCAGTTCTCCGGCGCGTCCGGATCGGTGCAGGCGAACCGGATTCGGCCCTGGCCGAGCTGGTCGGCGACCCAGCCACCCGGGTCGTCCGGCGCCGCCGCGAGGGCCTCGTCGGCCAGGTCGAGCGGGCTACGGTCGAAGGTCGGCATCGACGGCATCCAGCCCGAGCGGGCCGACTGCGCCAGCAGGTCCATCGTGTGCTTGCCGGCGAACGTGCCCTTGCCGGTCGGGGAGGAGACCACGTCGGCCGAGTACGTGTCGTAGCGCCACTGATCGGTGTGGACGTACCAGAAGGCGGTGCCGATCATCTGCCGCGGCGGGCGCACCCAGTCCAGCGCGAAGGCGAGCTGCTGCCAGCCGGTCACCGGCCGGCACTTCTCCTGGCCGACGTAGTGCGCCCAGCCGCCGCCGTTGACGCCCTGGCAGCCGGTCAGCGTCACCAGCGCGAGGATCGCCCGGTAGGTGGCGTCGGAGTGGAACCAGTGGTTCGTGCCGGCGCCGAGCAGGATCATCGAGCGGCCGCCGGATCGCTCGGCGTTGTCGGCGAACTCGCGCGCCACCCGGGCCACCTGCGCGGCCGGTACGCCGGTGATCGGCTCCTGCCATGCCGGCGTGTACGGCACCTCGGGGTCGTCGTACCCCGCCGGCCACTGCCCGGGCAGCCCGTCGCGGTCTACCCCGTACTGCGCGAGCAGCAGGTCGAACACGGTGGTCACCAGATTTTCGCCAACCCGGCGGGTTGGTACGCCGCGCCGCAGCGCCTGCGGGGTGTCCGTGTCGAAGCGGGGCAGCGCCACCTCGACGGCCTCCCCGGCGCCCAGGCAGGTCAGCGCCGGCTCCAGGTCGCCCAGGTCGAGGTTCCACTGGCCCGGCTGCTCGCCCCAGCGGTGCCCGAGGCTGCCGCGCGGCACGGCGGGCGCGTCGGCGGCCGAGTCCCAGAGCACCGTCTTGAAGGCCGCCTCCTTGCCGGCCTCGCCCAGGTCCTCCGCGGTGAGGAACTTACCCGGCCGGTACGTGCCGTCCGCGGCGCGCTCCAGGGTCACGAGGAAGGGCAGGTCGGTGAAGCGGCGGACGTAGTCGACGAACTGCGGGGTGCGCCGCTCGACGAAGAACTCCTTGAGAATGACGTGCCCCATTGCCATGGCCAGCGCGCCGTCGGTGCCGGGCTGCGCCGGCATCCACTCGTCGGCGAACTTGACGTTGTCGGCGAAGTCCGGGCTGACCACCACCACCTTCTGGCCGCGGTAACGCGCCTCGGCCATCCAGTGCGCGTCGGGGGTGCGGGTCACCGGGACGTTGGAGCCCCACATCACGAGGTACGCGGCGTCCCACCAGTCGCCGGACTCCGGTACGTCGGTCTGGTCGCCGAAGACCTGTGGCGAGGCCACGGGTAGGTCGGCGTACCAGTCGTAGAACGACAGCATCGACCCGCCGATGAGCGACAGGAAGCGGGCCCCGACGGCGTGCGACACCATCGACATCGCCGGGATGGGGGAGAAGCCGGCGACCCGGTCCGGGCCGTACTGCTTGATGGTATGGACGTGGGCCGCCGCGATCATCTCCTGGGCCTCGTCCCAGGTGATCCGCACCAGCCCGCCCTTACCGCGGGCCTTCTGGTAACGGCGGCGTCGGTCGGGATCCGCCTGGATCTCCGCCCAGGCGGCAACCGGGTCGCCGAGCCGCCGCTTCGCCTCGCGGTACATCTCCACGAGCACCCCGCGGGCGTACGGGTAGCGCACCCGGGTGGGGGAGTACGTGTACCAGGAGAAGGCCGCCCCGCGTGGGCAGCCCCGCGGCTCGTACTCGGGCCGGTCCGGCCCCACGCTCGGATAGTCGGTCTGCTGCTGCTCCCAGGTGATGATGCCGTCCCGGACGTACACCTTCCACGAGCAGGACCCGGTGCAGTTCACGCCATGGGTGGAGCGGACCACCTTGTCGTACGACCAGCGGTCGCGGTAGAAGGCGTCGGCCTCCCGGCCGCCGATCTGGTAGAGCGCGCGCCCGTCGGGCGACACCTCTGCCCGCCGGACCAGCCCACCGACCGCCAGCAGGGCCCGCCCGGCGTTCTCGGTCGCTCGCGACATATGCCTCATTCCCTCGCTCGGCTCTGGTCGTGACCACGTTTACGGCTGCTGCGCAATCCCGCAACCCCGAGCGCGTGGCCTCGGCAATCCTGTCCGGAATGCGCCCCGCAGTGACGGGCCGAAGGTCCCGAGATCAACGGTCGGAGGCCTGGTGGCGATACCCGCGGTCAGCCGAGCAGGATCGCGCCGAGCAGCAGCAGGCAGGCGGCGATCTCGATGAGCCCCACGTGCCGGGGCTGCAGCGGGCGGCCCGGCAGTGCCCAGGCGCGGGCCAGCAGCAGGGCGAACACCACCGCCAGCGGCGTGCTCAGCCAGGCGGCGACGGCGAGGGCGGCCAGGTGGTACGTGACCGAGGCGCGCCGATAGGCCGGGTTGCCGCGCTCCCGGATCATCGTCTTGACGTAGAGGACGGTTCCGGCGAAGTACAGCAGGACGGCCGTGAACGCCACCGCTACCGAGCGGATCGGAACCTCGGCAACGGTCGCCGCGACGAACACGATGAGGCAGCTCTGCGCGACCGATGCGAGATCGTTGACGACCGCCCGCTCCCGGCGGCGCCAGGCATACCCGGCGTTGATTGCCAGCAGCGGCGCGTATCCGGCGGCGTACGCCAGCACTCCGGGTCGGCCGGCAACGAGCAGCAGCCCGAACCCGGCCGTCAGCGCCCCGTGGAGGAGCAGTTGCGGGCGGAACCGTTGCGGCCGGCGGGTCTTGATCGCCTGCAGGGCGTAGTACGACAGCAGGTAGCCGGCCAGCCAGGCGCCGAGCAATGGCAGATGGGGCCAACGGAACCCGACGGTGAGGACACCGGCGACGTACGGCAGCAGCAACATCGCCCAGGCGCCGTGCTGGGGCGGGACGAATCGCCGGATCTGCCGGCGCCGGCGGACGGGATGTGGCGCTGTCCGGAGGGCCTTGGTTGTCATCCGCTCACCGCACCTCGAACCGGCCGCGCGCGCCGCGCTCGGCATCGACCATCACGTGACTGAGGAAGGGATAGCTGCCGGCGGCGGGAAACACCGCCTCGACAAAGCCGCCGGCGCTCGGTGCCAGGTCGAGGACCTGTGCCCCACCGGCACCACCGGGACGCAGCTGCCACTGACCTTCCCGGTAGACGCCGTCGAACTGGGCGCCAACGATGTGGAAGGCGCTGACCCGGTTCGGCCCCGCGTTTAGCAGCCACACCCGCACCCGCTGCCCCGCTCGGGCGTACAGCGGCCGGTGGGCGTACTGGGCCACGTAGCCGTTGAAGACCACCGCATCGGGGTGTTCCGCCTGCATCTTGGCCAGGTCGCCGGGCTCCCCGTCCGGGCCCAGGTACAGCTCGGACTGCACGAGGACGTATTCGCGGTCGACCGGCCGCAGGTCGGGCGGGTCGATGACGACCGCGCCGTACATGCCGTTGCCGATGTGGTGCAGCATCGGCATGGCCGAGCAGTGGTACATCCAGACGCCCGCCTTGGTCGCGGTGAACCGGTAGACCAGCCGCTGGCCGGGATCGATGGGGTGCATGGGACCGTCCGGGGCCAGCGCACCCGCGTGAAAGTCGATCCCGTGCTCGACAGCGCCCTCGTTGATCAGGGTGATCTCGAACGTGTCGCCGACCCGACCGCGGAGCACCGGCCCGGGGGTGGTGCCGTTGAACGTCCACAGTCGTTGCCGTACGCCGGGAGCGACCTCGCGCTGCACTTCCTGCACCCGCAGTTCGAGCGCGTGCAGCCGTCCGGCCGGGGCCGGCGGCGCAGTGGCGTCGCGGGCGGCGAAGGCGGGCCCCGGATCCGCCATCGGGTCGAGTCGCGGCTGGTGGCCGGCGTCGGCCGGGCCGGCGGCATCTGGGACGACGTCCGGCCCCGGTCCGGTGGCGACGATGGTGAGCGTCATTCCGGCCTGACGGTGCCCGGGCAGCGAGCACCAGCCGTTGATCGGCCCGCCGACCACGCCGACGTCCAGGCGGCGGCTGGCCCCGCGGCCGATCACGCCGGTTCGCGCGCCGGTCGCGAGGACCAGGTCGTGCCGCCGGTCGTCGCGGTTGGCCAGGTCGATGACCAGCCGGTCGCCGCGCGGCACCGTGATCCGGTCGGGACGGAATCGCATCCCCTCGGCGGTCACCGCGACGGTGGTCGTCCGGCCCGTCGCCGCCACGACTCCCGACCCGGTCTGCTCTCCGGTGGCCACGCCCCGGTCGGCCACCACGCCGACGAGCACCGCCAACAGGACGAGCGTGACGCCGACCGCGACGCCGCGGAACGGATTGGCGGGCGCGGGGTGGTTGCGTGACGGCTGGTACACCGGTCACCCGCGATCGGCGAGCAGGAGGTGGACGGCCGGCACGAGGAACTGCAGCAGGGCGACGAGCAGTAGCAACGACGTGGTGATCCGTACCGCGGGCGGCACCGGCAGGGCGAACGCGGTCAGCGCGGCGTTCGTCATCGCCACCCGCTGTGGCCAGTGCCGCTCCATCCGCGCGGTACGCCGCCGCACCGATCCCGGTCCGCCGCCGAGGGCCATGGGCAGGAGATAGGCCAGAGCACCCAGCAGGACCTGCCCGACGAAGCCGGCGAGCAGCAGGGTCAGCACGGTGCCGAAGCGGTCCACGGCTACGGCCGGGTTCGGCGCGGTGGCCAGCACACCGGCGTCGACCGCCCCGGCCACGAGCAACCAGCCGAGCGCCGCCGCGATGGACCAGGCCGCGAACGACGAGGGTGGTCTGGTACGGGCGATGCCGACGGCCGGGCGCAGGGCGATCAGCACCGCGACGGCGACCACTGCCAGCCCGCCCACGGCCACCGGTCGCCACCACGCGAGCAGGCCGACGCCGAGCAGCGCCAGGCCGGCCACCGCGACCCGCAGCGCCACGGTGGCGGCCCGCACCGCGCCGTCGGCGATCCGGGTGCGCAGCACGGTCGGCCACAGCGTGAGGAGGGTGCCGAGTACGGTCAGCGTCACCCAGCCGAGCAGGTTCACGTGGGCGTGGAACAGCACCAGTCGCGGCTGTTCGTCGTCGTCGACCACGAGCATCCAGGCGCCGACGGGAATCCCGACGAGTAGTGCCGTGGCGGCGGCCAGGTAGTAGCGGACGGTGATGCCGAACGGGGCGGGCAGCGACGCCCGCAGGCGGGCAGCCAGCGACCAGAGGTGGGCCGACACGGCGGCGAAGGCGGCGGCCGCTCCGGCCACGCCCAGCATGGGCCAGCCGGCGCCGCCGGCCAGCACACCGAGGATGCCCACGTTGAGTAGAGCCAGCCGGGCGACCTCGGCACGCCGGCCGGCCGGTGGCGGAACCCGGAGAACCGCGGCCGCGAAGTGGGTGCTCCACACGAGGATGGCGTTGGTGACCGCGCCGAGCAGCAGCAGGTGCACCGCAAACCAGTGCCAGGAGGGCAGGAACGGGTGGACGAACGCTAGCCCCACGAGAACCGTGAGGTAGCCCAGCGGCAACGCCGCCACCCGGCGGTGCCAGGCCGCCCGCCCCGTTGGGCCGGCGGACCCGACGCCCCGATCGGCTCCCGGGACGGGCGCCCGCGAGCCGGCCGGCGTACCGGATGAGGTCATGCCGATTCCGTCGCCGGTGGCAGCAACGGTGCCCGACCGATGGTGGGCGCCGCCGGCCCGGGAAGGCGCACGACGCATGCGGACGGTGCCCCGAACGGTTCGAGCACGGTCGGCTCAGAAGCAGCGCCCACCTTTTCCAGGACCCCCCGGACGACGCCGGCGTGCAGGCTGCACATCGCGTCCGGATTCCGGCCCACCAGTTCGAGGAAGGGGCAGGTGTGCAGATGGACCTCGGTTGTCGGGTCGTCCGCACCGGTCGCGTGGCGTCGTGGGCTGAAGCCCAAGGTGTCCAGGACCTTCACCACTGCCTCGACCGGCTCCGCCTGCGGATCGAGGGCGGCAGCGAGTTGCCGTCCCCACCCGCGGCCGACCTGCGCCGCGGTGGCCCGGGTGTCGCCGCCGGACCGGCTGAGGTGGTCGAGCAGTGCCGCGGCGAGGGCCCGGTAGGGGCCGGGAGCGGGGTCGGCGGCGGCTGCGCGGTACCGCCAGGCCGGGCGGCCCGGCTGA
>DASVMV010000379.1:0-6836 GCA_036384155.1 Micromonosporaceae bacterium | reverse complement strand
CCGCCCGGCCGGCCGGCGGCGACGCCGGTCAGTCGCGGTCGAGGATCAGGCCGAGTACCCAGGTCACCACCCCCACCAGGAGGGCGCCAAGGACGGCCGCGGGCCAGAAGTTGTCGACCCGGAACGGCAGGTCCAGTTGCTCGGCGATCCATCCGGTGAGCAGGAACAGCAGGCCGTTGACCACCAGTGCGATGAGGCCGAGCGTGAGTACGTACAGCCCACACCCGATGGTCTTGACGATGGGCTGCAGAACGGCATTCACCACGCCGAAGATCGCGGCGACCAGCAGCAGGGTGCCGACCGCGCCGCCGGGCGAGTGGGTGTCCAGGACGATGCCGGGAATGACGAGCGTCGCGAGCCAGAGCGCCAGCGCGGTGCTGCCGAGCCGAATGAGGAGGCCTTTCATGGAATCCATGCGCGGCATGGTGCCATGCCGGCCGCCGGGCCGGGGGCCGCGTTCCCTGATCACCCCCGGGTCGGGCGCCCTACCAGCTGGGCCTCGATGGGTGTCGTGGACAGCATCGTCCACCGCAGCGCCCGGCGGTTCACCATCCCGACCATGTCTTCCCTCATCCGGGTCAGCCACTCGGCCGACGCGCCGAGGCCGAGTGTCGTGGCGGCCGTCGCCGCCTCGCCGGCCCGGAGCGGCTGGAGCAGCACCAGGTCCGCCCGGGACACCGCGTCGGCGTCCGCCGGTGTCAGTTCGTCGCGGACCACCAGGCTGGCCTGCCACGCCGGTCCGGGCTGCGGGCCTGCGGCCACCGGTCCGACATCGAGCACGACCAGCACCGGCTGCAGCGGGGTGCCGGTCGGGCCGCCCAGCGGCCGGCCCGGCGGTACGACGGTGAGGATGTCCCCCGGTGCGCTGGCGCCGCGGACGAACGGCTCCCATGCTCGCGGCCGGTCGGTCTGCACCACGATCCGCGCGCCGAGCGCCATGGCCCGCAACGTGATCAGTTGGGCGAAGCGGACCCCGCCCACCAGGACCGTACGGGTAGCTTCGGCCCGGAAGAGTCGGACAGTCACCGGGGCGCCGTGCCGGTTGGTGCCGATCATGAGGCCGGACGAGCCGACCGGGAGTTCGAGGCCGTCCAGCGCCGGAGCCGGGATGGCGGGTGTTGCCGCCGACGCGGGTACGGGACCAGGAGCGGTGCCGAGCGCGAGCGGCAGGGTCGCCGCGAAGCCGTCCCGCTGCTCGCCGTCGAGGCGGTGCCAATCGGCGCCCTCGGCATCGAGCAGGCGGCGCAGCGCCTGGGTCGCCGCAGCCAAGCTCCCGGGGTCGACGGCCGCCAGCCGTATGGTCAGGTCGACGGCGACGGCGTCGGAGCTCGCTCCGGCGAGCCGGGGGCCGGCGGTGAGCGAGACCGTCGTCGCCGTGGCGGGCAGGGCGAGCAGGCGCGGCACCAGCTGCCGGGCACTCCCGCCGCGCATGTCGGGCCAGCGGCTCAGCCGGAAGGAGGACTGCACCAGGCCGCCGACGCGGAGTGCCTGCCACGCCTCGCGACCGGCCCGCGCGCCGTCGTGGTGCGCGGTTTCCATGAGTACGCGCAGCAGCGGGCCTTCGCCCAGCACGCGCGCCGGCGTCGGCGTGAGCCGCCGCCGGATTTTGCGAACGAGGCTCGACAGCGCCCGGTGCAGGTCGTCGTCGCGCCAGCCCTCGGCCCGCTGCACCCGCACCGCGACCAGTGCCCGCTCATGACCGAGCAGCCGGCCGTCGGTGAGCTGCCGGTACGACGTGGCCGGGGCGCTGTTGCCGCTGCGCACCGCCGGCCCCGGCGCGCCGGTCAAAAGCAGCTGGATGCGCGTGTCGGGCGCCTCGGGGCTGGCCGGCGGCAGCAGGCTGGCGGGCGACGGAAGCAGGAGCGGTGCGTCGGCGATCAGACCACTCTGATCCCCCACCTCCAGGACGGCGGTCAGCCCGTGGCCGTCGTCGACGAGGGCGGCCGTGTCGCCGCCGAGATCGGCCGGGACGACCCGGGCACCGGCGGCCGTCAGGTGCAGCAGGGGCGCCGGACCGGCGGCGGGGAGGGCGTGCCGGCGGGCGGCGTAGCGCAGGGCCGCCGCGATCCACTCGAAGAGCCATCGGCGGCGCACCCGGACGAGCGCCGCCATCACGAGGAGGGCCGCGGCGCACCCAGCGCCCGCGACCACGAGAGGATTCTGCCCGACCGCGGCGACGAGCAGGGCGAGCGCGATTTGCACCGCGACAACCTGGCCGGCGTGCCGGCTCAGCGAGCGCCGGGAGCCGGCGCCGGGGCGTCCCGCCGGTTGGGTCGGCGGTCGGTGCTCACTGCGGTCGTCGTGGCCCGGTCGCCGGTCGTGCGTCACGCCAACCGCCACGCGCTGCCTCCCTGCTATTGCGACGCACGCCGCGCGCGACGGCGACCCACGTGCCCGGCGTGGCGCCTATCGTATTGGCCGGAACGACCGGGGAGGGGGCCGCATGCCGTCGCGGCAGGACCAGCTGCACTCGTACCAGTTCATGGTCCAGCGGGTGGTGGCCGCGCTGGTGATGCGCGAGACGGACCCGGCTCAGTCGCCGTTCCGACGCGCCGCGGGCGCAACCCTGGCCAGCGTGCTGATCGCCGCGATCGCCCTCGGCGGGGTGGTGGTGTACGGCGTGTTCGCCGGCGGTGGAGCGACCGACTGGCGCGACCCCCACGCGGTCATCGTCGAGAAGGAGTCGGGCGCCCGCTACGTCTACTACGAGGAGAAGCTCCATCCGGTGCGCAACTACGCGTCGGCGCTGCTCATCGTCGGATCGCAGCAGCCCCGGACGGTCCTCGTGTCCCGCAGGTCCATTCAGGGCGTGCCGCGCGGCATTCCACTGGGGATTCCGGATGCACCCGACTCGCTGCCGGCCGCCGGGCAGCTGACCAGAGCGCCGTGGACCATCTGCTCGATGCTGCTTCCCGACGGCGAGCGCCGGACGCCCCGCTCGGCCGTGCTGGTGGGCGGCGAGGCCCGCGGCGGGTCCGTGCTCGGCGATCGCGCCCTGCTCGCCCAGCATCCCGACGGCAGCGTGTACATGGTCTGGCGCAATCGCCGGCACCTGGTCCGTGACCCGCGCACGGTGTTGACCGCCTTCGCCTGGCCCAACAAGCGCATTCCGCTGGCCCCGGCGCTGCTCAACACGCTGCCCGCCGGTGCGGACCTGGCGGCAATGCCGATCCCCGATCGGGGCGAGCCCTTCCGGGACGTCGAAGGTGCGACCATCGGCGAGGTTTTCGTCATCGAGAGCCAGGGCGGCGGACGGCAGTATGCCGTAGCGAAGCGCGACGGGCTCGCGGTCGTCACCGAGGTGCAGGCCAACCTGCTGCTCACCGCGAACGGGCAGAGCGATCCCACACCGATGCCGCAGGGCCGCTTCGCCAGCCTGCGACCCACCTCCGATCCGGTCCCGTCGGACGTGGCCGCGCCACCGGACATCGTCCCCGACCTGGCGGACGAGGCCGATGGGGCGATCTGCGGCCGGGTCCCGGACGACCGCGGCGTCGCCGAGGTGCGGGTGGGCGCCGAGGTGCCCGACCTGGGCGGTGCAGCGCGGATCGGCGCACCGGAGGATCCGGTGCGGGCGCTGGCCGACCAGGTGATCATCGAGCCGGGACGGGGGGCATTGGTGGAGGCGGCCGCGGCGCCGGGTGCCAGTGGTGGGGCCATCTCCGTGGTAACCGACCTCGGCCGGCGCCACCCGGTCAGCAGCATCGACGTGCTGCCGATGCTGGGATACGGCGACGTCGAGCGGCTGCGCCTCCCGGCGAGCCTGGTGGCGCTGGTCCCGTCCGGGGATGCGCTCGACCCGGAGGCGGTCTGGCCAGCGGGTCGCCGGAAGTGACTTTCGCCGATCTCCAGCCGGTTATCCACAGTTTGACGGCCGGGGCTACCGACCCTGGCCGCTGCCGGCTACCGTCAGCCACGGGCTCCGGCGTGGTCCGTATATGCGTCCAACGTGGGCGGTGCGTCGGGAGTGTCCACAATGGGTGGTTAGACCAGGTCTATTGAGGGAGCGGGGTGACGTCCGGGGTGTCCCAGACGCAGGCAGAAGCCGCGGTGATGCAGCAGACCGCCGCGAAGTTCGAGCAGGTTGACCAGTCACTGCAGAGCATGCTGAGCGGACTGCTGGCCGAGCTGGAGGTGCTGCAACAGGCCTGGCGTAGCGCCGGTGGCCGTTCGTTCGAGCAGGTGAAGCAGCAGTGGGCGCAGGATCAGTCCACTCTGCACCGCGCACTGCGTGAGACGGCGGCTGCGATCCGCACGTCCGGCCAGCAGTACGACGCGTCCGACACGGAAGCGGCCAGCAGGGTCGCCGCCACCAACCGCGGCATCTCGCTGCCGCTCTGACAAACTGGGGAGGATCGATCCGATGAACGACGGCGTCCTTGTCGTCACGTTCCCCGCGCTCCAGCAGGCGAGCGCGGACATCCAGAAGGCTCTGAACACGCTCGAGTCGCAGCTCAACCAGCTCGAGCGCGATGCCGCCCCGCTGGTCGCCACCTGGAGCGGCGAGGCCAAGCAGGCGTACGACCAGCGGCAGGCGCGGTGGCGGGCGGCGTCGCAGGACCTGCAGAACATGCTGCGCGAGATCAAGGTCGCGGTCGACGACTCGGCCGCCGACTACCTGAGCACGGAAAAGAAGAACACGAGCCTGTTTCAGTGACCACAGGGTAGGTCCGGGGACCCCGCCCGCTCCGGGCGGTCAGGCTTGATCCCTGCGCGGGTCGGGCTCCCCGGACCTTTGCCATCGCCGAAGAGGCCGCGCGCTGCGGGCGGTCAGGCTTGATCCCTGGGCGGGTCGCCCCGGACGGCCGCCACGCCCGGCGACCAGCCCGGCATTCGGACCGATTATGGGCGGCCGGCGGGTCGCCAGCGCCGGCTCGCACCACGGGGAAGCACGACGGCCAACAGCATGGCGATGCCGGCAAGACCGCCGCCCGCGGCAGCGAGCCACAACGACGTGTGCCGGGACTGCGCGCGCCGCTCGGCCCGGGCGAGGATTGCCGGATCGGCCTTCGCCCGGCGCAGGGTCGGGGCAGCATGCGGGCCGGCGGCCGACGCCGTGTCGGTCACCGCGCGATAGGGGTTGAGCACGCCTGCGCCGTACGCCGCGCTCTGCCCGTTGGCCGGCGCCGGATCGGTGGTCGCGAGGATGCGGGCGACGACCTGCGGCGCAGACAGGTCGGGCCGGTAGTCGCGGACGAGTGCCGCGGTCGCGGCGACGAACGGGACCGCATAACTGGTGCCGCTCTGCTGCTTGTGCCCGCCCGCAGCCGCCGCCGCGATCACGTCGCCGCCCGGGGCCACGAGGTCGACGTACGCGCCGACCTGAGAGTACGGCGACCGGGTGCCGTCCGGACCGATCGAGCCCACACCGACCACGCCGTCGTACGCGGCGGGGTACGGCACAGGATCGCCCTCGTTGTGCAGGTTGCCGGCGGCCGCCACGACGACGACGTCCCGGGCGATCGCGTACGACACGGCCTCCCGCACGGCGGAGTTGTCGGCGTACAGGACAACCGACAGATTCAGCACATCCGCGCCGCGGTCCACCGCCCAGCGGATGGCCTGCCCGAACTTGGCGGCGCTGACCTTGCGCCCGGTCTCCTTCCCGTCGATGATCTGCTGCTCACTGACGCGAATCGGAAGAACCATGGCGTTCGGCGCCAATCCCCTCAGGCCGGCGTCATCCTGTGCCCGGGCCGCGATGATGCTCGCCACCGAGGTGCCGTGGTCGACGCAGTCGCGACGGCCGTCACCGCCGTCGAGGTAGTCCCGGCCGGCCAGCACCCGGCCGCGGAGTTGGGGGTGGCGAGCCTCGACGCCGGAGTCGATGACCGCAACTGTCACCCCGGCCCCGGTGGCCAGGGACGCCAGCCGCTCGGGCGCGTATCGCCGCTGGGGCCAGGGCACGGTCCGCACAACCCGTCCGGCCGGCGGCGCGTTGGTGCAGACCGGCGCTGCGGCGGTGACCGGTGGAGGCACCGCCGCGGTCGGCACCGGACCCGTCCCGAGCACGACTGCGGTGGCGAGCAGCCCGAGCAGGGCGGTCCGGCCGGGCATCAGACGCCTCCGATTCGTACGGTTCCGGCACGGATGCTAGCGGTGTCCAACCTGTCCCGGCAGTAGACAATGACCTGTCACCGTGATCATGCCGTCACCTTGTAGGTTGTACGGGATGCTCTAGTCGATGCGGTGGAAGGAAGGTGGCCGTGACCAGATGGGAGCCGGCTACCGAGGCCGAGGCGGCACTCCGTGACGCGTTGCTGGTCAACGACCAAGAGATGTATTTCCGGATTCTCAGCCGCCTCCAGCTCTTCCTGCCGGTGTCGGCCGATTCGCTGGCCGGTCGAGCGCCGATGGGCTGGGGTACGTGGTCGTCGGGGGGCCGTACCCACGTGCTGGCCTTCACCTCGCCCGAGGCCATGCAGATCTGCCTCCGCGGCAGCGCCGCGTCGGCGCGCGAGATGCGGTACGCCGATCTAGCGGCGGCGTGGCCGAGCGCTGAATGGTGGCTCGCGGTCAACCCCGGGCTGCCGATCGAGGGCTACCTGCCGGCCTGGTTCGTGGCTCAGTTGGCCCGGGGCGACAGCCGACTGCCGGGGCGGGAGCCGGTGTCGCCGGCACCGGCTCAGCCGGCGCCGGTTCCGGCGGCAGTGGTTCCGGCGGCAGTGGTTCCGGCGGCAGTGGTTCAGCCGGCAGTGGTTCAGTCGGCAGCGGACGACCGGGTGCCGCCGGCCCGGCGGGAGCCGGCTCCACCCCCGGTGCGGGCTCGGGCGGCCGTACCGGCACCGGCACCACGGCCGTACGTCGCGGACCCGCGGGTCGGCGGCCGGCCGGCC
>DASVMV010000378.1:0-6291 GCA_036384155.1 Micromonosporaceae bacterium | reverse complement strand
CGGCCCCGCCGGCCCCGCCGGCCCCGCCGGCCAAGCTGCGGCACCTGACCGTGCTGGCGGCGGGCGACATCCTGATCCACCCTGCCGTCGCCGAGCAGGCGCGTACGGATGCCCGGCGCTCGGGCCGCGGTAGGTTCGACTTCTTCCCGATGTTCCGGCAGGTCAGTCCCCGGATCAGCGGGGCGGATCTGGCTCTGTGCCATCTGGAGGTACCGCTCGGCGAACCGGCCGGTCCGTTCGCCGGCTATCCGCTCTTCAACGCTCCGCCGCAGGTGGTCGACGGGATCCGTCAGGCCGGCTACGACGGCTGTTCGGTGGCCTCCAACCACACGCTCGACCAGGGTGAGCCGGGCGTCGTCCGCACGATCAAGGCGCTGGAGGCCGCCGGGCTGGGCCACACCGGCAGCGCCCGGAATGGTCGCGAGGCGGCCACGCCGAGGATCTACGACCGGTCGGGAGTCAGGGTCGCGCACCTGTCGTACACGATGAACTTCAACGGCCTGCGCCGGCCGGCGGGCAGGGACTGGCTGGCCAACCCGATCGAGCCGGCGAAGATCCTGGCCGCCGCCAAGCGGGCCCGGGCGGCGGGCGCGCAGATCGTCGTGCTCAGCCTGCACTGGGGTACCGAGTACCGGCACGAACCCAATGCCGACCAGCAGCGGTGGGCGCGACAGCTGATCACTTCGCCGGACATCGACCTGATCGTCGGTCACCACGCCCACGTGGTGCAGCCCTTCCAGCGGTACGGCGACAAGTGGGTCGTCTTCGGCATGGGGAACCAGCTGGCCGGGCAGCGGAGTGCAGACACCCGGGAGGGGGTCCTGGCCCGGATCACGTTCACCGAGGTCGCGCCGGGCCGGTGGCGAACCAGCCGGGTCGAAGCCATCCCCACCTGGACCGACCGGGTGCCCGGCATCCGGCTGATCGACCTGCCGGCCACCCTGGCCCAGCCCGGGCTGGCCGCGGACCGTCGGCGGGAGTACCTGGCGGCGTACCGCCGGGTGCGGTCACACGTCCTGGCGCTCGGCGGTCAGCGGTCAGGGCTGGTCGTGGTGGCTCCGGGCGGCTGACGAACCCCACCAGGCAGAGGTCGATCGACACGTGAAGCGACGGGATGCGGTGGCCGGGAATCGCAGGCCCGGTTTGACCGCGAAACCGGCGGACGCGGCCCTAGGATCGCGGCGTGCCGATACGGGTATGGGGGACCGGGCCAGTGGGGCGGCGAAGGCTGCTCGCCGTGGCCGCCGTCCCGCTCCTCACCACTGCCAGCGGGGTGACGCTGGTCCAGGAGCACCGCCCGGGCGACCGGCCGCCGACCTCGAGGCAGCCGGCTGCGGTGCCGACCGGTTCCGGGGCGGCCGAGCGGTCACCCGCAGCGACCGGTCCGGCAGGTCAGCGGCAGCTGAGCCTGGTCGCCGCAGGTGACATTTTGGTCCACCCCGCCGTCGCCGAGCAGGCGCGCACCGACGCCCGGCGGGCCGGCCGGGCCGGCTACGACTTCTTTCCGATGTTCCAGCAGGTCACTCCGGTGATCAGCAAGGCCGACCTCGCTCTGTGCCACCTGGAGATCCCCCTCGGCGAGCCCAGCGGCCCGTTCGCCGGGTATCCCCGGTTCAACGCGCCGCCGCAACTGCTCGACGGGATTCGCCGGGCCGGCTTCGACGGCTGCTCGCTGGCCTCGAACCACACCCTTGATCAGGGGGAGCAAGGCGTCGTCCGGACGATTGACGCGTTCGAGGCCGCCGGGCTGGGGCACACCGGCAGCGCCCGTACGCCGGCCGAGGCCAGCCGGCCGAGGATCTACGATCGGTCGGGCATCAAGGTGGCCCACCTGGCGTACACCCTGCATTTCAACGGGCTGAGCCGGCCCGCGGGCAAGGACTGGCTCGCCAACCAGATCGAGCCGGCGCAGATCCTGGCCGCTGCCCGCCGGGCGCGTGCCGCCGGCGCCGCGATCGTGGTGCTCAGCCTGCACTGGGGCACCGAATACCAGCACCCGCCCGACGCCGACCAGCAGCGCTGGGCGCAGCAGCTGATCACCTCGCCCGATATCGACCTGATCCTCGGACACCACGCACACGTGGTGCAGCCATTCCAGCGGCGCGGCGACAAGTGGGTCGTGTTCGGCATGGGCAACGAGTTGGCCCGCCACGCCGAGCCGATCGATGCCAATCGGGAAGGCGTGATGGCCCGGATCACCTTTACCGAGACCGCGCCAGGCCGGTGGCGGATCAGCCGGGTGGAAGCCATCCCCACCTGGACCGATCTGGCGCCGGACATCCGGCTGGTCGACCTGGCCGCCGCGCTCGCCGCGCCGGCCACGCCGGTCGAACGACGCCGGGTCTACCAGGCCGCGTACGACCGGGTCAGCGCCCAGGTCTCGGCTTTGGGCGGCCGGCGGGCCGGGTTGGTCGTGGTGCAACCCGGCGGCTGAGTGAACCAACGAACACCTCTGTCCGCTCCATTCGTTGAGCCGGGTAGCGCCGCGATCGCGAGGCGTGCCGTCTTCGCCGAGGGGAGTGGCGAGCAGTGTCGACAGCAATTGCCCCGGTTGGCCCGCTGCGTCGCGTACCGGTGCAGGGCCGCAGCGTCGCGCGTGTCCAGCGGATGCTCGACGCGTGCGCCGAGCTGGTCGACGAGGTCGGGTACGAGGGGCTCACCACGACCCTGCTGGCCGAGCGCGCCGGTGTGGCGATCGGCTCGGTCTACCAGTTCTTCCCCGACAAGCGGGCGATCGTGCAGGCGCTGACCCAGCGCAATATGGAGGCCTATCTGGCCCGGCTGGCCGAGCGTTTCGCCGGCCGGACCTTTGCCTATTGGTGGGACGGGGTCGACGCGGCGATCGACGAGTACATCACGATGCACCGGCAGGTGGCGGGCTTCCGTTCCCTGCACTTCGGCGACGCCGTGGACGTACATCTGCTCGACAGCGACCGGGACAACAACAGGGTCATCGCCGACCGGCTGGCCGGGTTGCTCACCGAGCAGTTGACCGTGCCTGATCCGGCCCGGCTGCGGTTCGCGCTGCAGATTGCGGTGGAGGCGGCCGACGCACTGATCAAGCTGGCCTTTCGCCGGCATCCGGACGGCGACCACCGACTCCTCGGCGAGGCCAGGGCCCTCATCCGGGAGTACCTGCAACGCCATGTCGACGCCGACCCAGCCGCCACTGGGTAACCCAGGCCACGTCCGAGGATGAACCATTCCCCCGGCCGGGCCGCGCCCCCTACATGCCGGATCAGGGGAATGCCGGGGTGGGTGCCGGGCCGGCCGCGGCTAGAGTGGCACCGGAGGAGCCCAGGCATGGGCCGGCGCTGGAGGTACGGCCATCAACACAGATGCCAGCGACAACGGCGACGCCGAGCGCGCCGGCCGGGTTGACGGCGGCACCACTGCGGCGTCAAAGGTCGACCTGTCCGGAATCAAGGCACTGCGGTCGGTCCTCCGAATTCGCCCGTTCCGCCGGCTGTGGCTTGTTCTGGGCGTTGCGGCCCTGGGCGACTGGCTCGGCCTGCTGGCGACCTCGATCTTCGCCTCCACCCAGGTGCAGGGCAGTGCCGCGAAGGGCCTGGCCTTCGGCGGCGTGATCGCCGTACGACTGCTGCCGGCGCTCGTGCTCGGCCCGGTCGCCGGCGTCCTGGCCGACCGATTCGACCGCCGCTACACGATGGTCATCTGCGACCTCCTGCGGTTCGTGCTCTTCGCCTCGATCCCGCTCGCACCCCTGCTGGGCGCCAGCGGCGGCGTCGCGGTCGGCTGGGCGGCCATCGCCACGTTCCTGATCGAGACGATCACCCTCATCTGGATCCCGGCCAAGGAGGCCGCGGTTCCCAACCTGATCCCCCGGGCGCGGCTCGAGACGGCCAACCAGCTCACCCTCATCACCACGTACGGCCTGACGCCGGTGGTCGCGGCGCTCAGCCTGTCGGTGCTCGATGTGGCCGTGCGCGGCATCACCGGGGCGGCCGCGCCGGGGTGGGCTCAGCCGGCGCAACTCGCGCTCTATTTCAACGCTCTGTCCCGGCTGGCCACCGCGATCGTCGTTTTCTACGGCATCAAGGAGATCAGCGGTCGGGCCGCCCCCGGCGTGCGGGCCGAGGGCATGCTGCGGCAGTTCGTCGACGGCTCGCGGTTCATCGGCAAGACGCCGCTGGTCCGCGGACTCGTGCTGGGCATCTTCGGCGCCTTCGCCGGTGGCGGCATCGTGATCGGCACCGCGCGCTTCTTCACCGCCTCGCTGAGCGCCGGTGACGCCGCGTTCTACCTGCTTTTCGGGGCACTCTTCGTCGGGCTCGCGGTGGGCATCGGGCTCGGCCCGATGGTGGTGCGCGAGCTGTCCCGGCGGCGCTGGTTCGGCATGAGTATCGTGCTGGCCAGTGCCTCGGTGATCGCGCTGGCCGGCGCGATCCACCTGTCGATGGCGATCCTCGGCGCGATGCTCGTGGGCGCCGGCGCCGGCATGGCCTTCCTCGCCGGCACCACGCTCATGGGTGGCGAGATCAGCGACGACGTACGCGGCCGGGTGTTCGCCTTCGTGCAGACCGGCACCCGGGTGGTGCTGATGTTGGCGATCTCGCTGAGCAGTCTCCTGGTCGGCCTCGGCGGGTCCTGGCAGCTGCGGATCGCCGATCTCGGCATCTCCATCTCGTCGACCCGGCTGCTGCTGCTGGCCGCTGGCCTGTTCGGGATCGCCACGGGGTTCAGCGCCTTCCGTCAGATGGATGACAAGCCCGGGGTTCCGGTGCTCGCCGACCTGTGGGGGTCCGTTCGGGGCCGGCCGCTGGTGCCGGCCGAGCCGCTCGCCTGGAACGGGGTCTTCGTGGTTTTCGAGGGCGGCGAGGGGTCGGGCAAGTCGACCCAGGTGAACGCCCTCGCCGCCGCCCTGCGCGAGCAGGGCCGCGACGTCGTGGTGACCCGCGAGCCGGGCGCCACCGACGTCGGGCAGCGGATCCGGCAGATGGTGCTGAGCGGGGCGACCGGAACGGGTCCCTCACCCCGGGCGGAGGCGCTGCTCTACGCCGCTGACCGCGCCCACCACGTGGCCACGGTGGTCCGGCCGGCACTGGCTCGGGGCGCGGTCGTCGTCAGTGACCGGTACGTCGACTCGTCGCTGGCCTATCAGGGCGCCGGTCGGACCCTGCCGGTGGATGAGGTGTCGTGGCTGTCGTCGTGGGCCACCGGTGGGCTGAAGCCCGACCTGGTGGTGCTGCTGGACATCGATCCCGCCACGGGGTTGGGCCGGGCCGCCGGCCGCGGTGACCGGGCCGACCGGCTGGAGGGCGAGTCGCTGGACTTCCACGAGCGGGTGCGATACGCGTTCCTCGACCTGGCGGCGACCGATCCGAAGCGCTACCTCGTGCTCGACGCTTCCCGGCCGGCCGGCGAGATCGCCGAGGCGGTACGGGCGCGGGTCGCCGGCCTGCTGGCCGAGGGCGACGCCATCGTCCACCCGGACCCGGCCAGGCCGCCCGACACCTCGGTCGAACCGAAGTTATCCGGCGCCGAGCTATCCGCCATGATCGGACCTGAGGTCGCCGGCCAGGCGCCGGGGAGCGGCACCGCGGGCCTGGAGTTGGAGCGCCGGTCCTGATGCCCGATGTGTTCGCCGACCTGGTTGGCCAGGACAATCCGGTGGCGACCCTGCGCCAGGCGGCGGCCGCGGCCGCCGAGCTGATCGGGCAGCCCGGCGGCGTCGGAGCGGCCGCAGAGGACGGCAATGATGCTGGACCGGCTGGCCGGGCCGGCAATGCGATGACCCATGCCTGGATCTTCACCGGACCGCCCGGGTCGGGCCGCTCCGTCGCGGCCCGGGCGTTCGCCGCCGCGCTGCAGTGCGAACACGGCACCGGCTGCGGCACCTGCGCCGGCTGCCACACCACGCTCGCCGGAACGCACGCCGATGTCCGCTTCGTCGTACCGGAAGGGCTTTCGATCGGGGTCGGCGAGATGCGGGCCCTGGTGCTGCGGGCCGCGAGCGCTCCGGCCGGCGGCCGGTGGCAGGTCCTGCTCATCGAGGACGCCGACCGGCTGACCGAAGCCGCCGGAAACGCCCTGCTCAAGGCGATCGAGGAGCCCGCACCGCGGACGGTGTTCCTGCTCTGCACGCCGTCGACCCATCCCGACGACATCTCGGTGACCATCCGATCCCGCTGCCGGCTGGTGATGCTGCGCCAGCCGCCCACCGACGCGGTGGCCGCGATGCTTGGCACCCGCGACGGCGTACCGGCCGACCTGGCGGCGTGGGCAGCGGCGGCCGCGCAGGGGCACGTCGGCCGCGCCCGCCGGCTGGCG
>DASVMV010000377.1:0-15292 GCA_036384155.1 Micromonosporaceae bacterium | reverse complement strand
ATCTCGCCGCTCGCGATTCGGCAGAAGATGCAGTTAGCGTCGACGTCGGGCATCCTAGGCCGGCCGCGGCGACGGCGCGGCCCGCGCCGTACGGCATGATGGCCGCCATGGCGGGACGCGCGGTGCTGGTGACGGGTGCCTCCCGGGGCATCGGACGGGCCGTGACGGCGGCCTTCGCGGCGAGCGGGGACCGGGTCGCGATCCACCACCGCGACTCAGCGGCGCTGGCCGAGCAACTGCGCGACGCCCTGCCCGGCCACGGGCACGCAGTCGTTCAGGCCGACCTGGCCGACCCGGCTGCCGTACGCGCCGCGGTGGACGACGCCGCCACCCGCCTCGGCGGCCTCGACGTGCTGGTCAACAACGCCGGCGTGTTCACGCCGCACGACATCTTCGCCACCTCGTACGAGCAATGGCAGTTGCACTGGCGCCGGACGCTGGACACGAATCTGGTCGGCGCGGCGAACGCGATCTGGAGCGCGGCACGGCACATGCGCGAACGCGGCGGCGGGCGGATCGTCAACGTGTCGTCACGTGGGGCCTTTCGGGGTGAGCCCGGCCAGCCGGCGTACGGGGCCAGCAAAGCCGGCCTCAACGCCCTCGGTCAGTCCCTTGCCGTGGCGCTGGCGCCGTACGGCATCGCGATCGCCACCGTGGCGCCGGGGTTCGTCGAGACCGACATGACCAACGAGCACCTCAAGGCGCCGCGCGGCGACGAGATCCGGGCGCAGAGCCCGTTCGGCCGCGTCGCCCGGCCCGAGGAGGTGGCGGCGGCCGTGCACTGGCTGGCCTCTCCCGAGGCGGAATGGGCGTCCGGCGCGATCCTCGACCTCAATGGCGCCTCGTACCTGCGCTCCTGACTCCCGCGCCGATCACCACCGGCCGAGCCGAGCCGACAGGACGGACAGCGCGGCGACGCCCGCGGTCGACGTACGCAGGACGGCGTCGCCCAGCCGCACCGGCAGCGCGCCGGCGGCGCCGAACGCGGTCACTTCGGCGTCGTCGATGCCTCCCTCCGGCCCGACTACCAGGACGATCTCCCCGGTCGCCGGCAGGTCGACCGTGGTCAGCCGGGTGTCGGCCGCCTCGTGGAGGACGAAGCCGGCAGCCGCCGTGGCCAGCCGCCCGGCCACCACCCGGGTCGACGCGTCCGGTTCCCCGGACACCGCCGGACACCAGGGTCGGCGGGCCTGCTTGGCCGCCTCCCGCGCCGTCGCGGCCCACTTGTCCCTGGCTTTCGCTCCACGTTCGCCGCGCCACTGCGCCACCGACCGCGCCGCCGCCCAGGGCACGATCTCGTCGACCCCGACCTCCGTCATCGCCTGTACGGCCAGTTCCCCCCGCTCGCCCTTGGCGATGCCCTGCACCACGACGAGGCGTGGCTCGGGCCGCTCGTGGTGGCGCCGAGAGGTCACGGCGAGGTTCAGGACGCCGCGCCCGACCGCGGTGACGACCGCGGTCACCGTACCGCCCCGCGCGTCACCCAGAATCAGGTCCTGGCCCACCCGCAGCCGCTGCACCGTCGCGGCGTGATGACCCTCCGGGCCGTCGAGACAGTACGTATCCCCCGCCGGCAGCCGGTCGACCAGGAACAGCGGCGCGCTCACCGGTCAGTAGCCGTTGAAGGCGTCCCGCATCCGGGAGAAGAAGCCGCCCTGCTTGCTCAGCTCGGCAACCTCTTCGCCCCGGGCCCGGGCGAACTCGCGCAGGATCCGCTCCTGCTCGGCGTCGAGCTTGGTCGGCGTACGCACGTCGAGGTGCACGTAGAGGTCGCCCCGGCCGGTGCCGCGCAGGTGCGGCACGCCCCGGGCCCGCAGCCGCAGGGTCGAGCCCGGCTGCGTGCCGGCCTTCACATCGACCTGCTCCTCGCTGTCGAGCGTCTTGATCGTGAGCCGGGTGCCCAGCGCCGCGGCCGTCATCGGCACGGTGACCCGGCAGTGCAGGTCGTCCCCCTTGCGCGAGTAGACGTCGTGCGGCCGCTCGTGGATCTCGACGTACAGGTCACCGGCGGCGCCGCCACCGGGGCCGACCTCGCCCTGCTGGGCGAGCCGGATCCGCATCCCGTCTTCCACGCCCGCCGGGATCTTGACCGTCATCGAGCGCCGGGTGCGGACCCGGCCGTCACCGGCGCAGGTGGGGCACGGGTGCGGGATCACCGTGCCATACCCCTGACAGACGGTGCACGGGCGGGACGAGACGACCTGGCCGAGGAAGGTGCGCTGCATCGACTGGACCTCGCCCCGGCCACCGCACGCCTCGCAGGCCGCGAGGTGCGTGCCGGGCGCCGTACCGGCACCGGCGCACGTGGTGCACAGGGCGGCGGTGTCTACGGTGATCGGCGCCTCGACCCCGAACGCCGTTTCCTCCAGGTCGAGTTCGAGTCGCAGGATCGCGTCGGCGCCCGGGCGGGTGCGCGGGCGGGGTCCGCGAGCGCCGCCGGCCGTGCCAAAGAAGGCGTCCATGATGTCCTGGAAGCCGACGAAAGGTCCGGCTCCGCCCGGTCCGCCGGCCCCGGCGCCCGGCGCGAGGGGATCGCCGCCGAGGTCGACGATCTGCCGCTTCTGGTCGTCCGAGAGCACCTCGTACGCGGCGTTGATGTCCTTGAACCTCTCGTGCGCCGAGGGGTCGGGGTTGACGTCCGGGTGGTACTGCCGGGCGAGCCTGCGGTAGGCCCGCTTGATGTCGTCGTCAGAGGCGTCCCGGCTGACCCCGAGAATCCCGTAGTAGTCCTTGGCCACGGCGTTAGGTGTCCTCATGTCCATCTCGCTAGTGCAGGCTGCCCGGTCATCATTTAGGCGGGCCTCAGTTCTGTGCCAGCAGGTCGCCGACATAGCGTGCCACGGCGCGAACGGTGGCGATCGTGCCGGGGTAGTCCATCCTGGTCGGGCCGAGCACGCCCAGCCCGCCCACGATCGTCGAACCCGGGCCATAGCCGGCTCTGACGACCGAGGCGGACCGCAGGTTGTCGATCTCGTTCTCGTCGCCGATCAGCACCCGTGTCCGGCTGGGCTCCACCTCGCCGATCAGCTTGAGGAGAATGACCTCCTCCTCCAGCGCTTCGAGAATAGGCCGCAGCGAGCCCTGAAAATCGAGTACGCCGCCGCGGGTGAGGTTGGCGGTGCCGGCCAGTGCGACGCGTTCCTCGTGCCGCTCGACGAGGGTCTCCAGCAAGACGGTGGACAGCGTCGACATGGCCGGACGCAGAGCCGGCGAGGACTCGTCGACCAGGGCCTGCACCAGCGGAGGAACGTCGGACAACCGCCGGCCGCCGAGCTTCTCGTTCACCGTCCGGCGCAGGTCGGTGACGTCGTCGAACCTCACCGGCGTCGGCAACTCGACCAGGCGCTGCTCGACCCGCCCGGTGTCGGCGATCATGACGACCATCAGCCGCGTGGTGGAGATCGGGACGAGTTCGAGGTGCCGCACCGACGAGCGGGACAGGCTCGGGTACTGCACCACGGCCACCTGGCGGGTGAGCTGGGCGAGCAGCCGAACTGTCCGATGTACGACATCGTCGAGGTCGACGGCGCCGACCAGGAACCGCTCGATCGCCCGCCGCTCGGCCTGGCTCAGCGGCTTCACCCGGGACAAACGGTCGACAAAGAGCCGGTAGCCACGGTCGGTGGGCACGCGCCCGGCGCTCGTGTGCGGCTGCTGGATGTAGCCCTCTTCCTCGAGCACCGCCATATCGTTACGGACCGTCGCCGGTGACACGCCGAGTTGGTGGCGTTCGACCAGGGCCTTGCTGCCCACCGGCTCCTGCGTGGCGACGTAATCCTCGACGATCGCGCGCAGGACCTCGAGCTTCCGATCGTCCAGACCCATCTCCCACCTCCCCACACCGCCGGACCGCTTGGCACTCGTAAGTAGCGAGTGCCAGTTTACGACGCCCGGACGCGGACCGCGATGATCAGAAGTCCGTCCACCGCCGTCGATCATCGGCGGGTGGTGCCCGGAGTGCCGCCAATTACACCTCTTCGCGGGGCATCACAACTCCATGATCGGCAGGAAGAGTTACTAGCGGGGTTTGATCCCGAGTCCTACCGTGATCGTCATGACCGAACCGCCTCGCCCCCCGGGAGAGGACCCCGGGGCGCCGCCGCCGGACCCGACCTTCGACCGTCCCGCGCCGCCCAACCCGACCAGCGGGCCGCCGTCCACCCCGCCCGCGGGCGGACCTGCTGGCGGCTACCCCCCACCCGGCCAGGGCGGCGGCTACCCCCCACCAGGCCAGGGCGGCTACCCGCCGCCCGGCTACGGCTATCCGTCCGGCGGGCAGTACGGCGGCCAACCGCCGGCCGGCTACGCCAACCAGGACGACAAGACGTGGGCCCTGATCGCACATTTCGGCGGCGCCGCGGGGGCCTTTCTCGCCGGCTGGCTCGGCTTCCTCGCTCCGCTCGTGGCGCTGCTGGCCCGCGGCAAGGAGTCCCCGACCGTACGGGCACACGCCGTGGCGGCGCTCAACTTCCAGCTCACCTGGATCGGGATCTCCGTGGCCATGTCGCTCGTGCTGTGCTGCGTGACCGTCGTCACGCTCGGGTTCGGCGCATTCGGTTTCGGCCTGCTGGCCGTGCCATGGCTCGTCGCGACCATCTTCGGCATCGTCGCCGGGGTCAAGGCCATCGACGGCGAGCTGTACCGCTACCCGACGTCGATCAACCTCGTGAAGTAGTCGAGATGCCCGGTGCGCGGCCCGCTCACGGCAGCAGGTCGCGCACCACGGCGTCGGCCAGCAGCCGGCCATGCAGCGTGAGGACCGCCCGCCCTGCGTCGTGCTCCGGCCCGGCCATTAGGCCGCTGCGCACGGCCCGGGCCGCCGCGGCCCGGCCGGCCGGGTCGAGCACCGCCAGCGGCAGCCCGTCGGACAGCCGCAACCCGAGCATGACCTCCTCCACCCGCCGGTCGGCCGGGGTGAGCACCTCCCGGGCGTGCCCGGGCGAGGTACCCGACGCGAGCCGGGCGGCGTACGCCGTCGGGTGCTTGACGTTCCACCAGCGCACCCCGCCGACGTGGCTGTGCGCGCCCGGGCCGAGGCCCCACCAGTCGCCGCCGGTCCAGTAGAGCAGGTTGTGCCGACACCGGGCGGCCGATGACTGCGCCCAGTTTGACACCTCGTACCAGGCGAATCCGGCCGCGGACAGCGCGGCGTCCGCAGCCAGGTAGCGGTCGGCCGCGACATCGTCGGACGGGTACGGCAGTTCGCCGCGGCGCATCCGCGCGGCCAGCCGGGTGCCGTCCTCCACGATAAGGGCGTACGCGCTCACATGATCGACTCCGGCCGCGATCGCGGCGGCCAGCGATTCGGCGAAGTCGTCCGGCTTCTCCCCCGGCGTGCCGTAGATCAGGTCGAGGTTGACGTGGTCGAACCCCGCGTCCCGAGCCTCCCGGGCGGCCGCCACCGCGCGGCCCGGGCTGTGCCGGCGATCGAGGATCGACAGGACGCCGGGGGCCGCGGACTGCATGCCCAGCGAGATCCGGGTGAAGCCGGCTGCCCGCAGCTCCTTGAGCGACTCCGGGCTGACCGACTCCGGATTCGCCTCGGTGGTCACCTCGACGTCGCTGGCCAGCCCCCAGGTGCGGTCGATGCCGTCGAGAATCCGGCCGAGATCGTCGGCGGACAGCAGGGTGGGTGTGCCGCCGCCGACGAATACCGTGTCCACCCGATGCGGCGGCGAGTCGGCGAGCACCCGGCCGGCCAACGCCAACTCGGCGAGCACAGTGTCGGCGTACGTCTCGCGGCTCGCCCCCCCGCCCAGCTCAGCGGCGGTATAGGTGTTGAAGTCGCAGTAGCCGCACCGGCTGGCGCAGAACGGGACGTGGACGTACACGCCGAAGCTGCGGGTGCCCACGGCGCCCCGGGCGGACGCCGGCAGCGAGCCGTCCGCCGGAACCGGTTCTCCATCGAGAAGCACGCCAGGCATTCCACTAGTGTGCCCGCATGACCCAGTACGCCGAGCGGAGTGATGCAGGCGCGCCAGCGCCCGGGCGACGCGGAGGTACGTCGTGACCGCGGCCGCCGAGCCCCTGGTGCGGACGGACACCGGCCGCGGCGTGACCACGCTCACCCTGGACAGCCCGCACAACCGCAATGCGCTGTCCACCCCGCTCATGACGCAGTTGCTGACCGGGCTGTCCGATGCCGTCGCCGACGAGGCGGTGCGGGCCGTGGTGATCTCGCACACCGGCCCGGTCTTCTGCTCGGGGGCGGATCTGAAGGAGACCGCCGCGGCGTACGAGAGTGGCACCCTGCCGGCAGCGATGCTCGGCGACGTGCTCGCCGCGATCTGGGACTGCCCGAAGCCGGTGGTCGCCCGGGTCGGCGGACCGGCCCGGGCCGGCGGCCTGGGCATCATCGCCGCCGCTGATCTCGCCATCTGCGCCGAGGAGGCCACCTTCGCCTTCACCGAAGTGCGCCTCGGGGTCATCCCGGCGGTCATCTCGGCCACCGTGCTGCGCCGGCTGCAGCCGCGCGCCGCCGCCGAGCTGTATCTGACCGGGGACACCTTCGACGGCCGGCGGGCCGCACAGGTCGGCCTGGTCACCGCCGCGACGCCGGCGGCCGCGCTCGACCAGATGGTGGCCGCCTACTGTGACGCGCTGGTACGGGGCGCCCCAGGGGCGCTCGCCGGCGCCAAGGACCTCCTCCGGCGCCAACCGTTGGCTACCGTACGTGAGGATGCCGCCGAACTCGCGGAACGCTCCACCGGCTTTTTCCGGTCCGCCGAGGGGCGGGAGGGCGTGCTGGCCTTCCGCGAGAAGCGCGCGCCATGGTGGGTGCCGACGGTCTAGGCGGACAGCGTCAATTCCCGCGTCCACTCCCGACTGTCGAGCGAATCAGCTGGGTAATACTCCACCGAACGGGCGGAACACGCCGCTGGAAATTCGCCTGACGGCCATCGGACGTAGGCTGGAGACAACCAGCAGGGGGTGACGTTGCGTAGTCGCGCTGTGGTGGCAACGGTTGTCTCGCTCTCGGCCGTGGCCGTACTGGGAGCGTACTTCGGCGGCCGGGCCCTCGAGGGCAAACACCCGCTTCCACGCCCAGGCTGCACGGTGCAGGGTAGCGACCGCACGACCGCGGCCGGCGCCCCCCGCCGAGTCACCCTGGAACCCGACCAGATGGCGAACGCGGCGACGATCGCCGCCACCGGCGTTCGCCGCAAGGTGCCCGAGCGGGCGATCGTCGTGGCGCTGGCGACCGCCTACCAGGAGTCGGAACTGGTCAATGTCGCCGGCGGCGACCGCGACTCGATCGGTCTGTTCCAGCAGCGGCCGAGCCAGGGCTGGGGCACGCCAGAGGAGCTACGGGATCCCCGCTACGCAGCCAACCGCTTCTACGCCGCTCTGGGCAAGGTCAAGGGCTGGGAGCGGCTGCGGGTGACGGATGCCGCCCAGGCCGTGCAACGGTCGGCGTATCCGGAGGCGTACCAGAAATGGGCCGACGAGGCGCAGGTGCTCGCGGACGCGCTGATGGGCATCTCGCCGGGCGCCGTGGCCTGCCTCGGGGACACGGAGCCGCCGGTACGCGGCACCGTCGCCGAGGCTGCCCTGCTGGCGAACCTGACCCTCGACTGGGGCAACCTGGAGGCCCGGCCGCCCGCCGGGCGGCCGGGCCTGGCGTTGCCGGCCGCCGACGACCAAGCGGGCTGGCGGTACGCGCACTGGCTGGTGTCGCACGCCGGCCAGCACGGGGTTCAGCGGGTCCGTTACGCCGGGCGTCAATGGACGGCGCAGGCCGGCAACTGGAGCCCCGCCCCCGACCGCACACCGGGTGGAAAGCTCGTCGTCGCCGAGGTCTTCGCCGCCGACTGACCGGCCGGATCCGCGCCTACCGCCTCGTCGCGGCCACCCGCCGGCCCACCCGCTCGCGCGTCCGGGCCGGCAACTCGGGCACGTCGAGCAGCCGGGGAAGCAGGCCGGGCTCGGTGGTGAGGGCGCGGAACGTCTCCCCGATCGTCACGGCGTGTCCGGGCCGGTGCACCACCTGAATCGGGTCGCCGGCCCCCACGTCGCCGGCGCGCACCACCCGCAGGTACGCCCCGGGCGCGGCCCGGGCGGTGAACCGCTTGATCAGGTCCGGGACGTCCCAGAAGCCGGCGAAGGTGGCGCACGGGATGCGAGGCTGGCTCACCTCGAGCAGCGCGCCGCCGATCGCCCACCGCTCGCCGACGACCGCCCCGGTGACGTCGATCCCCTCGGTGGACAGGTTCTCGCCCACCATGCCCGGGCCGACGTTCCGGCCCAGCTCCGCCGACCACCACGCCGCGTCCTCGCGGGCATAGGCGTAGACCGCCTTGTCCGCGTCGCCGTGCACCTGCCGGTTACCGATGTAGTCGCCGGCCACCCCGGCGGCGCTGATGCCGATCCGCCCGGCGGCCGGCCGCTTGTCGATGCCCGTCTGCCCGCCCGGGCCGTCGGCGTACGTCGTGATCCTGCGCGTTCCGACATTCACCGCTGCCAGCCTGCCTGCCATGCCGATCACGGTATGGCCGCCGTACCCGGCGCGGCCAGCGGATATCGGCCCGCAGTCCAGACATCCGCGCGATCAGCCCTTGACCGCGCCGGCCACCAGGCCGGAGACCATCCGCCGCTGCACCAGGACGAAGAAGATCATGACTGGCAGCGTGAGCAGCGTGGAGGCGGCCATCACCAGGCCCCACTCGGTGTCGTCCCGACCGAAGAAGAAGGTCATGGCCACCGGCAGGGTGTAGCGCTGCTGGTCATTGATGAAGGTCAGCGCAAAGATCAGCTCGTTCCACGCCGTGATGAACGAGAAGATGCTGGTCGCCACCAGCCCCGGGGCGACGAGCGGGAGGAGGATGCGCCGGAAGATCTGGGCCCGGCTCGCCCCGTCGATCGCGGCGGCCTCCTCCAACTCCTTCGGCACCGCGGCCACGAAGCCGCGCAGCATCCAGATCGCGAACGGCAGCGAGAAGCCGATATAGGTGAGGATCAGGCTCGGCAACGTGTTGTAGAGCCCCAGCCGCTGGATCATGAGGAACAGCGGGATCACCAACGCCTCGAGCGGGATCATCTGCACGACCAGCAGCATGATCAGGAAGAGGGTACGGAAGCGGAACCGGAACCGGGCCACCGCGGTCGCCGCGAGCAGGGCGATCAGCGCGCTGATCAGGACCGTGGCCCCCGCCACCAGGACACTGTTGACGAAGAAGTCGGCGAAGGTGACGCCCGGGATGAGGTTGCCGGTGAGGATCTCCCGGTAGTGGTCCAGGGTCGGCTGGAGCGGAACCGGCCGCGGCGTCGCGGAAAAGATCTCCCGGTTGGGCTTCAACGACGTCGAGATCATCCAGAAGACCGGGAAGACCGCGAACAGCGCGACCAGCAGCCCGGCCGCGTTGACGCCGAGACGCTTCACGAGTCCTCCTGCCGGATCAGGGCGCGCACGTAAAACCCGGTGATCACCAGCAGGATGGCGGTCAGGATGACCGCGATCGCCGCGCCGAGGCCGTATTTCGGGGGCGGCGAGAACGCTGTGGCGTACGAGTAGATGCTCAGCATGAAGGTCGGCCGATCCTGGGTGCCCCCGGCCAGCGTGAACTGCTGGGTGAACACCTTGAAGTCCCAAATGGTCGACAGCACGACGAGGATGCCGAAGACCGGCCGGAGCAGGGGGAACGTGACCGACCAGAACACCCGCCAGCGTCCGGCGCCGTCGACCCGGGCGGCTTCGAGCAGCTCACCGGGTACGCTCTTGAGCCCGGCGAGCACGCTGACCGCGATGAACGGGAACGAGTGCCACACCACCACGAGGGTGAGGATCGCGAAGAACAGCAGCGGTGAGTTGAACCAGCCGTAGCCGGTCCAGTCGGAACGCCCGAAGACCGTCTGCGACAAGGCGTCGGGCAGGGCGTTGAACAGCCAGGTGACCAGTCCGCTGGTGTCGTCGAAGAGCCACTTCCAGACGATGGCGCCGGTCAGCGCGGGGGTCGCCCACGCCAGCATGACGCAGCTTCCGACGAACGTGGCCATCCGCCGGCCGAGCCGGTTGAGCAGCAGGCCGACCAGGGTGCCGAGGATAATGGTGAGCGTCACGTTGGCCGCGGCGAAGAGCACGGTGTTGCGCAGCACCGTACGGAAGAACGGGTCGGCGAGGATCTCGGCGTAGTTGCCCAGCCCGATCCACGGCCATTTCCGGTCGCCGCGTACCTGGCGGACGTTGTTGAGCCGGTAGAACGACATGGCCACCACCTGGCCGAGCGGCCAGAGCAGGAGACCACCGATGACCAGGAGGCTGGGCAGCAGCAGCAGGTAGGGCAGCCGGTCCACCCGGGCGCGGCGCCGCCGCGCGGGGGTGGCCCGCGCGGCGGCGCTCTCCGTCGCCTCGGTCAGCGTCGTCACTTGGCGTTGAGGATGCTTTCCATCTCGGTCGCCGCGTCGGCCGTGGCCCGCTCGACCGGCTTCTGTCCCTTGATGACGGCGCTGTTCATGGCCTGGGTGACCGTCTTGGTCCGGCTGACCTCGACCCACTTCGGAGTTACCGGGGTCAGCTTGGTGTTCTGCATCGCCGTGGCGAACGAGGCCATCACCTTGTCGTCGGCGTAGCTACCGCCGGACACCAGGTCCTGGTAGACCGGGAAGAAGTTGAGGCTGCTCGCCCACTTCTGCGCGTTCTGCTTGTTGAGCAGGACGGTGATGTAGTCCCAGGCCAGGTCCTGGCGCATGCTGTCCTTCCAGATCGCCACGTCGGAGCCGCCGGCGAACGCCGGTGCCGGCTTGCCGTCGGGTCCGGGAATCGGGAAGGTTCCCCACGCCTTCTCGATCGCGGGGTTGGCCTTCTTCATCGCGCCCTGCTGCCAGCTACCGGCGAAGGCCATGGCTGCCTTTCCGGTGGCGAACTGGGTGCGCGCGTCGACCTCGTTCCAGCCGGCCGCGGCGGGCGGGGCCACCTTGTGCACCCGCACCAGGTCGGTCCAGAACTTGACCGCCTTTTGCGCCTCAGGGGTGTTGTAGCCGGACTTCCACGTGTCGCCGTCCTTGGTGGCGATCTCCGCGCCGGCGGCCCAGAGGAAGGAGTAGAACGGCAGCTCGGAGTTGCCGGGCAGCGCGATGCCGTAGGTGCCGGGCTTCTTTGCCTGTAGGGCCTTGGCCACCGTGATCAGTTCGTCCCAGCTCTTCGGCGGCTGCACGCCCGCCTCGGCGAACCAGTCGGTGCGGTAGAACATGGCCCGGACGCCGGCGTACCACGGCACGCCGTACTGCTTGCCATCGAGCTGGGCATTCTTCACCAGGTTGGGCAGGATGTCCTTCGCCTCCGCCCAGCCGTTCATCCGTTCGGTGAGGTCAGCCAACGCCTCCTGCGCCGCCCAGCCCTGCGTCTCGGTGTTGCCCAGCTCCGTGACGTCGGGTCCTGCACCACCGGCCAGTGCCGCCTGGAACTTCTTCGGCGCCTCCAGCCAGGGCACGTACTGCACGACCACGTGGGTGTCCGGGTGCTTCTTCGTGAACTCGGCCTCGACGCCGTCCAGGAACTTCGTCTGGTCGTCGCCGCCCTCGCCCATCATCCATACCGTCAGGGTGCTGTCGGCGCTCTCCTTGCCGCCGGACCCACCGCAGCCGGTGAGCATGATCGAGGCTGCGGCCACGACGGCAGTGACCGGGACCAGCCCTCTCCATCGCTTCACAAGACTCCCCTCGTACTGGCCGGCATTAACCTTCTGCGCCGCACCTTAGTACGAAACTTTCCTTTACGACAGAGCCCGCCTCGCCACGGACGTCCGGACAGCGTAGGGGGCGCCGGACCATCCGGTCCGGCGCCCCCTGATGGAGCTGAGTGGTGTTAGTAGCGGCTGACTCCACGCCGGCGGCCGCCGATGCCGGCCACCAGCGCTACGCCGATCGCCGCCAGCAGCACCTGCAGGAGCAGCTCGCGCCAGTCGATCCAGCCACGCGTCTCCACGAAGCCGCCGGCCCGTGCGATCGCGGAGCCGAGAAGTGCGGCGCCGATACCAATAAGCATCATCAGCCAGATCGGAATGTTCTGGCGACCCGGCACGACCAAGCGGCCCAGCGCGCCGATGATCAGGCCGATGACGATCGCGGAAAGGATACCGCCTGCGGTCATGTCGTCCTCCTCCTCAGAATCTGCCACCGTTGTGACAACCGCTGATTTCCCGAGGCTCGAAGAATCCAAACAGATCAGCTGATCAGAAATTTCGCTGCGTCCCGGATCGCGGCGTCCATCGTCGGGAACGCCAGCGGCGGAGGTTCCTGCAGATCGAACCACCGCAGGTCGGACGCCTCCGCCGGGTTGACCCGGATCTCGTTCTTCTCGACGGTCGCGAGGAAGAAACAGTCCAGCACCGGCAGGGTCTCGTCCTGGAAGAAGTAGCTGCCCACGTACATGCCCACGAACGGGCCGAGGGCGACGTCCACGCCGAGTTCCTCGCGGGCCTCCCGCAGCGCCGCGTCGGCGGGATGCTCCCATCCGTCGCAGAACCCGCCGGGCGTCTCCCACCGGCCGGCCTGCGGCTCGATGGCGCGCTTCAGCGCCAGGAACCGCCCCGCCTCGTGCACGATCAGGCTCGCCGTCGGGCGCGCGTTTACGAAGTGGGCGTAACCACACGCTGCACACACGGTAGGCGGAGGAGCCGACAGGGGCGCCGCGCACCGCGAGCAGAATCGGGCGTCCGCCCCGTACGCCCGCGGCCTCACCGCTTGCCGCCGGCCTTGCCGTCGCCGGAGTCCGAGGTGGACAGAGCGGCGATGAAGGCCTCCTGGGGCACCTCTACCCGGCCCACCATCTTCATCCGCTTCTTGCCTTCCTTCTGCTTCTCCAGCAGCTTGCGCTTCCGCGTGATGTCGCCGCCGTAGCACTTGGCCAGCACGTCCTTGCGGATGGCCCGAATGGTCTCCCGGGCAATCACCCGGTTGCCGATCGCGGCCTGGATCGGCACCTCGAATTGCTGCCGGGGGATCAGCTTCTGCAGCTTGCTGGCGATCGATACGCCGTAGTTGTACGCCTTGTCCTTGTGCACGATAGCGCTGAACGCGTCGACCGGTTCGCCGTGCAGCAGCACGTCCACCTTGACCAGGTCGGCCTGCTGCTCGCCGGAGGGCTCGTAGTCGAGGCTGGCGTAACCCTTGGTACGGCTCTTGAGCTGGTCGAAGAAGTCAAAGATGATCTCGGCCAGGGGGAGGGCGTAGCGCAGCTCGACCCGGTCGGTGGACAGGTAGTCCATGCCGAGCAGGCTTCCGCGCCGGCCCTGACACAGCTCCATCACTGCGCCCACGTAGTCGTTAGGGGTCAGCACGGTGGCCCGAACCACCGGCTCGTAGACCTCAGCGACCTTGCTGGTGGGGAACTCGCTCGGATTGGTGACGATCACCTCGGTGCCGTCCTCGTCGAGGGCGCGGTAAACCACGTTGGGCGCCGTCGAGATCAGGTCGAGGTTGAACTCGCGCTCCAGCCGCTCCCGGATGATCTCCAGATGCAACAGCCCGAGGAATCCGCACCGGAACCCGAACCCGAGCGCACCGGAGGTCTCCGGCTCGTAGCTCAGCGCGGCGTCGTTGAGCTTGAGCTTGTCGAGCGCCTCCCGCAGGTTCGGGTAATCGGAGCCGTCGATCGGATAGAGGCCCGAGTAGACCATCGGCTTCGGATCCTTGTACCCGCCGAGCGCCTCAGTCGCCGGACGGGTGTTGATCGTCACCGTGTCACCGACCCGCGACTGGCGTACGTCCTTCACACCGGTGATGAGGTAGCCGACCTCGCCGACGCCCAGCGCGGCGGCCTTCAGCATCTCCGGCGAGATGACGCCGATCTCCAGCAACTCGTGGACCGCTCCGGTGGACATCATCTTGATCCGGTCGCGCGCCTCGATCCGCCCGTCGATCACCCGTACGTAGGTGATCACGCCGCGGTACACGTCGTACACCGAGTCGAAGATCATGGCGCGGGCGGGCGCCTCGGCGTCGCCGACCGGCGGCTTGAACTGCCGGACGATCTCGTCGAGCAGGTGCGGAACCCCCTCGCCGGTCTTGCCCGACACCCGCAGGCAGTCGCTCGGCTCGCAGCCGATCAGCCGAGCCAACTCCTCGGCGAACTTGTCCGGCTGCGCCGCCGGCAAATCGATCTTGTTGAGGACCGGAATGACATGCAGGTCGTTCTCGATGGCGAGGTAGAGGTTGGCCAGGGTCTGTGCCTCAATCCCCTGCGCCGCATCCACCAGCAGGACGGCACCCTCACAGGCGGCCAGCGAGCGCGACACCTCGTACGTGAAGTCGACGTGCCCCGGCGTGTCGATCATGTTGAGGAGGGCCTGTTCGCCGGTCCGCTCGCCCTCCCGGACCCGCCACGGCATCCGGACCGCCTGGCTCTTGATCGTGATGCCGCGCTCGCGTTCGATGTCCATCCGGTCGAGGTACTGCGCCCGCATCTGCCGCGGGTCGACCACCTCGGTGAGCTGCAACATCCGGTCGGCCAGCGTCGACTTGCCGTGGTCGATGTGGGCGATGATGCAGAAGTTCCGGATGCGCGCCGGGTCGGTGGCGCCGGGCGTGGTAGTGCCGGGGTCGAGCGTCGGTGGCACGGTCGTCCGTTCTGGTCGGGGCACGATTCTGGTGGGCACGATTTCTGGTGGGGCACGGTTCGCCGACCGGTGGCCGGCGAGGGCCGGCTCCGGCGCCGGCCGACCTCTATGGTCCCACGCCGCCGAGGGGCCTTCCCCCGCCGGCCGGATCACTGGTCCGGCGGCTCCAGGAACAGCTCCGCCAGCCGCGGCAGGCGCCGGCGCGCCTCCTCCTCGTCATCGAAGTCCCAGAACTCCGCCGGGTCCAGCCGGGGCAGCGGATCCACGGCCGGTGGCAGGCCGCGGCCGGTGGCCCGCCGATACGCCTCGTCGGCGATGCCGAGCATCATTTCGGCAGCGAACTCCTCGCCGGTCGCGGCGGCCCGGCGCACCGCGGGCAGGTCGGCCAGCGAATCCGGGTCGCCCGCCGCCCGGGCGAAGACCGACCGGCCCTGCCCGAGCAACCAGCCCCGGAAATGGTCGAACCCGTCGTCTGAGGCGCCGCCGTTGATCAGGTAGGCGGCGCCCCACAGGTCGACCCGGTTGGAGGCGGCCAGCACGCGGGCGAGGTGCCGGTCGAAGCCGATGATGTCGGCCGGGGCGCGGGCCAACTCGGCCGCCGCCCGCTCGGCGATCACCTTCGGGTCGTCGCCGGCACCAGACCGGGCCCGCTCGATGAGCCCCCAGAAGTCGTCGGTCCGCATGCCGGAGAGTGTGGCATCGGCGCCGGACGCAAACCGCTTGAGGCCGGCCACCCGGCA
>DASVMV010000376.1:0-4479 GCA_036384155.1 Micromonosporaceae bacterium | reverse complement strand
GGCCTCGGCCAGTCGGATCCGCTCCGGGTCGTCGCCCGCAGCCCCGGTGAGCGGCACGTCCTTGATCACCTTCCATCCCCGATCTTCTCGACGACACTTGGGATTGTCCCCGGGGCCGGCGCGGTCGCTCGCCCAGTCGGCGGCCGCTGTGTGCCGATCCACCGGACGGAGGAGCAATGATCGATATCACGTTCGGCCCGCAGGTCTGCGGGCAGGTGACCACGGGCGCGGACCGTGAGTGGCTGGTCACCGACGGCCGCGGCGGATATGCGATGGGCACGGTGAGTGGCCCGCGCACGCGCCGCTACCACGCGCTGCTGGTCGCGGCCGGCGACACCCCGGCGATACGTCGGGTAGGCCTGATCAGCCTCGACCCCGTGGTCACCTTCCCGTCGGGGCGGGAGATCCGGCTGGGCACGCACGAATGGGTCTCCGGTGCCATCGATCCCCGCGGCTTCGAGCTGCTGGAACAGTTCACGCTGGTCGACGGGCTGCCCCGATGGCGGTGGCGGATCGGCTCCACGGTGATCGAGCGCGAGCTCGCGATGACGTACGGGCGCTCCTGCGTGGCGGTGGTGCACCGGTTGGTTGCCGGCGGCCCGGTCCAGCTCGGGCTGGCCGCCCTCGGCACCTGGCGCGACGCGCACGGGGAACGCCGTGCCGACGGGCCCCTGCCGCATGTCCAACCGGTCGCCGGCGGGGCGATCGTCGAGGGCGCGATGCGGCTGGCCGGCCCCGACTGGGAGCCGCACGGACAGTGGTGGCACGGGGTGCACCACCGTGCGGAGGCGGCGCGCGGGCTCAGCGCCGACGAGGATCTGTGGTACGCCGGCCAGTTCACCGGCGCGCTCACCCGACCGGGCGACATGGTGGAGGTGCTCGCCTGGACCGACGACGTGGCGAACGAGCCGCCGCCGGCCGCCGCGGTCGTCGCCGCCGCCCGGGACCGCAACCGGCAGGTGATCGCCGCCGCCCGGCCCGCCGACCCGGTGGGCGCGACGCTCGCGCTGGCCGCGGACGCGTTCGTGGTACGCACCGGCGCCGGGACCGATGTCGTCGCCGGCTACCCGTGGTTCGGCGCCTGGTCCCGGGACACGCTCACGGCCTATGAGGGGCTGTTTCTTTGCGTCGGCCGGACCGAGGAGGGCCGGGACCTGCTGCGGGCGTACGCGGAGACCTTGTCGGACGGGATGCTGGCGAACACCGCCGACACCGGGCGGGTCGAGTACAACACCGCGGACGCGACGCTGTGGTTCCTGCACGCGGTGTCCCGCCACGTCACCGTCACGGGAGATGCCGATCTGGCTGCGGATCTGCTGCCCACGCTGCGGGCCGCGGTTGACGCCCACCTCGCCGGGACGCGGTACGGCATCCACGTCGACCCGGCCGACGGCCTCCTCGTTCAGGGTGCCGGCGGCGAGGCCCTGACCTGGATGGACGCCCGGGTGTACGGCGTGCCGGTGACGCCGCGGGCGGGCAAGGCGGTCGACATCAACGCGCTGTGGGTCAACGGCCTCGCCGCGGTGACCGAACTCGCCCACCGGGTGTCCGCCGATCCGGGCCCCGCCGAAGCCGTCCATACCCGGGCGCGGGACGCCTTCCGACGCCGCTTCCCCGCGGCCAACGGCTGGCTGTTCGACGTGGTCGACGCGCCGGCGCCGGCGTACCCGCTCGGTGGCGCGGCGCACCACGACGACGACCTGCTCCGGCCCAACCAGCTGCTGGCCTGGTCGCTTCCGTACGCCCCGCTCCAGCCCGACCCGGACGCGCTGCGCCGGGTGGCCGGTGCGCTGCTGACCCCGCTGGGCCTGCGTACCCTCGCCCCGGGCTCGCCCGGCTATCACGGACGCCACCAGGGCGGCCCGGCCGAACGCGACAGCGCGTATCACGAGGGCACGGTGTGGCCCTGGTTGATCGGACCGTACGCCGACGCCTGCCGACGCGCCGGCCTGCCGCTCGACGACCTGTTCGTGGGCCTCGAGGCACACCTGTCCGAATACGGCCTGGGTTCGGTAAGCGAGACCGCGCACGCCTACCCGCCGCACTGTGCGACCGGCTGCCCGTTCCAGGCCTGGTCGGTGGCGGAGCTGTTACGCACCCGGAGATCGTGACGGGTGTCGGCTTGACCTGATCGTCCACTCTGGGCGCACGGGTGATTGATCATTGCCGCCGGCTTTGGCACAGTGACGTCACCTCGGATGACCTTGGGGAGGACGCACGCGATGATGGGACCGTCCCACGCCCTGTCCGGCGCCGCCGGGTGGCTGGCCGGATCCCTGGCCCTGGACCGGTTCGCCGGCTACGACCAGTCGCCCATGACCGTGGCGGTTGGTACGGCGGTCTGCGCCGGGGCCGCCCTCTTCCCCGACCTCGACCTGTCCGGGCGGGTCACCCGCAACCGCGGCGGCGCCACCGTCGCCCGTACGTTCGGAGTGGCCTCGCTGTTCGTCGCCGAGGTGATCGAGAAGCTATCGCTGATCATCTATACCGCTACGCGCACCGCCGCCGACCCGCACCGGACGAACGGCCACCGCACGTTCACCCACACCGTGCCGTTTGCCGCCCTGGCCGGCGCAGGAGCGACGGCCCTCTGTACGAGATACGGCAAATGGGCGGTGATCGGCGTCCTGTTCGTCATGATCGGGCTGGCGCTGCGCGGCCTCTTCGACGGCTGGGCCCGCAGGGCCGGCTGGGTGACGGTGACGCTGTTGTCTGCCCTCGGCGCCCTCCTCACCTTCCTGCACCTGCCCGGCGACCGGGGGTATCCGATGGTCGGCCTGGCCGTGGGTGCCGGCTGTCTGGTGCACGTGTTCGGCGATCTGCTCACCCGGCACGGCGCGCCGATCTTCTGGCCGGTTCGGGTCGGGGGGCGGCGGTGGCGCATGATCGGCATCCCGGACCGGTTCGCGCTTCGGGCCGGCGGAGTGCTCGAGGTGATCGTGTTGCGCGGCGTGTTCACGATCGTCGCGACGCTGGCGGCGACCGTCCTGCTGGCACCAGCGGTGCTGCTCAGCTTCGCGCCATGACCGTGCCCCGGGCTGATGGCGACGTACCGGCCTTCTGGCGCTACCTCGGCCTGCCCGGGCTGGCCGACATCCACGTGCACTTCATGCCGCCGCGACTGCTGAAGCGCGTGTGGGCGTACTTCGACGCGGCCGGACCGCTCGTCGGCACCGAGTGGCCGATCCGCTACCGCTGGCCGGACGCGCGACGGGTGGCCCACCTGGCCGAGATGGGCGTACGGGCGTTCACCGCGCTGGCGTACGCCCACCGGCCCGGCATGGCCGCCGACCTCAACGCCTGGACGATGGAGTTCGCCCGCTCCACGCCGGGATGCCTACCGTCCGTGACGTTTTATCCCGAGCCCGGCGTCCTGGCGTACCTGGAGCAGGCCCTCGCCGACGGAGCGCGAGTCGTCAAGGTACATCTACAGGTCGGCCGCTTCTCGCCGGTCGACCCGGTGCTCGATCCGGTGTGGGGTCTGCTCGCGGATGCGGCAGTTCCCGTGGTGGTGCACGCCGGCCACGCACCGGTCGGCACCGCGCACACCGGGCCCGTGCCGTTCGGTCAGGTGCTTGCCCGCCACCCGGGCCTGACCGCGGTCGTGGCTCACCTGGGCGCACCGGACTACCTCGACTTCCTCAACCTCGCGGAGACGTACGAGCGGGTCGCCCTGGACACGACCATGGCCTTTACCCCGTTCTTCGAGCAGTTCGTGCCGTTCCCGCCCGACGCGCTCCCGCGGCTGCGCGATCTAGGGCTGGCCGGCAAGGTGCTGCTGGGCAGCGACTTCCCGAACATCCCCTACCCGTACGCCGAGCAGCTCGCCGGCTTGGCACGGCTGGACCTGGGCGACGACTGGCTGCGGGCGGTCTGCTGGAAGAACGCGGCCGCCTTGTTCGGGCTGATCTGACGGCAATGGGCCGGCCGGCGACCCGGCTACCGCCCTTCCAGTCGGTCAGCCAGTGGTCTTGCTGAAGTGCTGGTAGTCGGGGGAGTTCCGCCAGTTCCCGCCCCACCGCCAGCCGGCCGCGGCGAACGCATCGACCAGCACGCCGCCCGGCACCGCCATTCCCGGCCGGTAGGCCGACCGGTCGACGTACGCCGCTCCGGCCGGTGGCAGCACCTCGCCGGTCAGCAGATACGGGTTCTCCACCGGGTTGACATCGACGGCCCGCCCGTACGCGTGCCGCGACCAGGTCGGCTGACCCTCGGCGACCGCGTTGCGGCAGTTGAAGCCCGACGTGTTGTCGGCCGCCATTGACGCGTCGTCGTTGCCGCCGTAGTGGTCCACCGGGCGCATCTGCCGGATTGGGAACCGGTGCTCGAAGAGTCGCCGGAAGATGGAGACGACGTCGCCGGCGACCGATTCGTGCACGATCAACTCGCCCACGCGGACCCGCCCGTCGAAGTCCCAGTGGCTCAGCCGCACCCGCCGGAGGTGCTCCGGACCGACCGGGCAACCCGGACGCCAACTCG
>DASVMV010000375.1:0-2996 GCA_036384155.1 Micromonosporaceae bacterium | reverse complement strand
GGACCCGGCCGCTGTCCGGATCCGTATGGGCGATGTCCTCGCCGATGACGTACATGGCCTTCACCCGGCCGGCGATCGCCGCCTCGAACATCTGCAGGATCCGCAACCCGGGACGCTCGGGCACCGCCGCGCCCCACGTCGCGGAGAACCGGCCGCGGATGCCGGCGTCGACGACCGGCTGGTAGCCGGGCAGCAGGTCGGGAAGCGCGCCCATGTCCGAGGCACCCTGGACGTTGTTCTGGCCACGCAACGGCAACACGCCGCAGCTGTCCGGCGTGCCGACGGCACCCTTGAGGATCGCCAGGTTGGCCAGCGTCCGGACGCCGTCGGTGCCGTGTGCGTGCTCGGTGACGCCGAGGCCGTAGACGATCGCCGGGCGCTGGGCGGCACCGTAAGTGCGGGCCGCCGCGATCAGCGTCTCCCCCGCGACGCCGGCGACCTGCGCCATCCGCTCCACCGGCTGGTCCCGGAGTACGTCGCTGAGCTCGGCGAGCCCGCTCGCGCGCTCGCGGAGGAACGTCTCGTCGGCGTACCCCTCGTCGAGCAGCACCCGGGCGATGCCGTTGAAGACGGCGACGTTGGCGCCCGCCCGGGCCTGCACGTGTACGTCGGCGAGATCTGCGAGGTCGATGTGGCGCGGATCCACGACAACGAGCCGGGCGCCGCGCAGAACCTGCCGCTTGATCCGGGCGCCGACCACCGGGTGGGCCTCGGTCGGATTGGCACCGGCGAGCAGGATGCAGTCCGTTCGATCCAGATCGTCGAGCGAGTTGGTGCCGCCGGCGAGGCCGAACGAGGCGGTCAGCCCGGTGGCGGACGGGGCGTGACACAGCCGGGAACAGTTGTCGATGTTGTTGGTACCGATCACCGTCCGCATCAACTTCTGCGCCAGGTAGTTCTCCTCGTTCGTGGCGCGGGCCGACGAGATCATCCCCACCGAGTCGGGGCCGTACCGGTCGCAGATCGCCGACAGCCGAGCCGCCACCTCGCTGAGCGCCTCGTCCCACGACGCCGGCTCCAGGGGCCCATCCCGCCCGCCGCGCCGGAGCAGCGGCGTGGTCAGCCGGTCGCCGGACCGGCTGAAGGCGTGCGCGAAGCGGCCCTTGACGCAGGCGTGTCCCCGGTTCACCGGTGCGCCGTGCACGGGGGTGATCGCCGCGACGGCGTCGTCGCGGACGTGTACCTGCAAGCTGCACCCGACACCGCAGTAGCCGCAGGTGGTGGTCGTCGTGCTGGCGATCGGGCGCGGGTCGAGCAGACCGGGTTCGGACAGCGCCCCGCTCGGGCAGGTGTCGACGCAGCCGCCGCAGGCCACGCACGGGGAGGAGACCCACGGCCCGCCGTCGCCGGCCGCGACGACGGTGCCGAAGCCGCGGCCCACCATGGTGAGCGCGAACGTGCCCTGTACCTCGGCGCACATCCGGACGCACCGCCCGCAGGCGATGCACAGGTCGCGGTCCAGTTTCACGTACGGATGGGTGTGGTCCAGACCCCCCTTCTGGCCGTCGCCCTCGTACCTGCTGCCGGTCACGCCCAGGTCCCCGCAGGCGCGGACCAGCTCGCTGCGTTCGGGCGGGACGTCCAGGGCGCGCGGCGACACTTCCGAGACCAGCAGCTCCAGCGCCATGCGTGCCGCCTCCCGGGCGGCCGGGTCGTCGGTGCGGACGTCCATGCCGTCGGCCGCGGGCGACGTGCAGGCCGGTACGGGCCGGCCGCCGGCCACGCAGACCAGGCAGACCCGGCACGAGCCCGCCGGGGAGAGCCGCTCGTCGTAGCACAGGCTGGGCACCCTCGCCCCGGCGGCGTGGGTGGCGTCGAGCAGGCTGGCTCCGTCGGCCAGCTCCACGGTCACCCCGTCGACGCGCAGCCTCATTGGCCGCTCCCGCCGGCCAACTCCTCCGCGTACACCCGGTTTACGCTGCGGACGGCGCACGCCACGCCCCGGCCGAAGGCACACAGGCTGGCAGTTGTCAGCACGTCGAGCAGCGGGGTCTGCCGATCGAGCGCCCCCCCGTCCGCACCGGCCGCCGCCCGCTCGGCGAGTTCCAGGCCCCGGCGGGTACCGACCCGGCAGGGCGTGCACACGCCGCAGGTCTCGGCGGCGCCGAAGCCCCAGACATGTTGCAGCAGGGCGGTGGCCGGCATCGTGGCGTCGATCGCGACCAGGCTGCCGTGACCCAGTGCCACGCCGGCCCGCACGAGCGGCCCGGCGAGCAGCGGCAGGTCGAGGTCGGCCGGGCCGAGGAACCCGCCGAGCGGCCCGCCGACCTGCACGGCCCGCAGCGTGTACGGCTCGCGCAGCCCGCCGCCGAGGTCATCGACCAGATGCCGCAGCGGTACGCCGAACTCGACCTCGTACACGCCCGGACGGCGGAACAGCTGATTCAGACAGACCAGCTTGGTACCCGGCTCGTCGGGGTGACCCAGCCGGGCGTACGCCTCCCCGCCGTGCCGCACCACCCACGGCACCGCAGCCAGGGTTTCCACGTTGTTGACGGCCGTTGGCTGCCCCAGGCGGCCACGGCTGGTCGGGTACGGCGGCCGGGCGTGCACGTCCGCGCGCAGCCCCTGTACGGCGTGCAGCAGAGCGGTCTCCTCGCCCGCGACGTACGACCCGGCCCCGTCGACGATCTCCACGTCGAAGTCGACGCCCGAGCCGTGCACGTCGCGGCCGAGGTGGCCGCCGGCCCGGGCCTGCGCCACCGCCTCGCGCATGTGGGCGGCCGCCGTTGGATACTCCGACCGCACCAGGATCAGCCCCGCGCGGGCCCCCACGGCGAAGCCCGCCAGCGCCAGCCCTTCCAGCACCCGGTGCGGGTCTCCCTCCATCAGGAGCCGGTCGCAGAACGAGCCGGGGTCGCCCTCGTCGCCGTTGGCCACCACGTAGCGGGGGGCCGGGCCCTGCGCGGTCATCGACCACTTCTTGCCGGTCGGGAACTCCGCGCCGCCGCGTCCGCGCAGGCCGGCCGCCGACACCTCGGCGATCACCCGCTCGG
>DASVMV010000374.1:0-2134 GCA_036384155.1 Micromonosporaceae bacterium | reverse complement strand
GTTCCTCACCATGTTCGAGCATGCGGGCGGCCGGGGCTGAACGGTAGGTCGCAGACCTCGAAAGCGTGTGAGGGTTTACGCCCTCCGCGGGTTCAAATCCCGCCGCCACCGCCAACTGGCAGGACAACGCCCGGCGACTCTGAATGAGTCGCCGGGCGTTTCCCCGTGCGGTCCCCAGCGCGATCGGCGGTCGGTCAACCGTTGGTTAGGTGCGCCACGGTCGGTGGGTGTGCGGCCGACCCACTCCGGTGCCAGTAGCGACCAGACCTCGGTGTCGTGCCGAACCGCCCGGTACCGGAACTCCTCGCGCAGCACCCCGTCCAGCCGCATGCCGAGCCGTCGCGCGACGTTACTGCTGGCTTTGTTGTCTGGGCGGCGGCGGGCATCGACCGCTGGTTACCGGGGAGGCGCCGAAGGTCACCTGCGCGAGATAATTGTCCGACCCACGAACACGACAGGGCCGGTCCCCGAGCGGGGCCGGCCCTGCCGCTCGTGCTGCTCGGACGAGCGGAGGATACGAGATTCGAACTCGTGAGGGTGGTTAACCCAACACGCTTTCCAAGCGTGCGCCCTAGGCCTCTAGGCGAATCCTCCGTCGCACAGGATACAGGGTTGTCGACGATGACCCACCCCACCGGAGGTGAAGATCGACAAGACACCCGGCTACACTTGCGGTACCCCTCGTGCGGCGTTATCCCGTGAACCTCCCCAGGGCCGGAAGGCAGCAAGGATAAGCGGGCTCTGGCGGGTGCACGAGGGGCCTTTCGTGCCGCCGCCGAGCCCCGGGGCTAGACCGGCCCGGCCCGTGCCACAACCTGTCACAACCCCTCGGCAGGGTGGTCACCGGCAGCCGCCCGGCGGACAATGGCGCGGTTGAAAGGAGGCGGGGCAGGTGGCGCTGGCGCTCTACCGCAAATACCGGCCGCGTACGTTCGCCGAGGTCATCGGTCAGGAACACGTGACCGAGCCGCTGTCGCAGGCGCTGCGCAGCGGCCGCCTGCACCACGCGTACCTCTTCTCCGGCCCGCGCGGCTGCGGCAAGACCTCCAGCGCGCGCATCCTGGCCCGGTCGCTCAACTGCGAGCAGGGACCGACGCCGGAGCCCTGCGGGCAGTGCGAGTCGTGCCGCTCGCTGGCCGGCGAAGGATCGGGCTCGATCGACGTCATCGAGATCGACGCGGCCAGCCACGGCGGTGTCGACGACGCGCGTGAGCTGCGCGAGCGGGCATTCTTCGCCCCCGCGAGCAGCAGGTACAAGATCTACGTGATCGACGAGGCGCACATGGTCTCGTCGGCCGGCTTCAACGCCTTGCTGAAGCTGGTCGAGGAGCCGCCCGATTACGTCAAGTTCATCTTCGCCACCACTGAGCCGGAGAAGGTCCTCGGCACGATCAAGTCGCGCACCCACCATTACCCCTTCCGGCTCATGCCCCCGGGGGTGCTGCGGCCGTACCTGGAACAGCTCTGCACCGCGGAGGGCGTCAAGGTCGAACCGTCGGTCTTTCCGCTCGTCGTGCGGGCCGGTGGGGGCAGCGCCCGGGACGCGCTGTCGGTTCTCGACCAGCTCATCGCCGGTGCCGGGCCGGACGGGGTCAGCTACGCCCGAGCTGTGGCGCTGCTCGGCGTCACCGACTCGGCGCTGCTCGACGAGATGTGCGACGCCCTGGCGGCGGCGGACGGCGCGACCGCGTATGCGACCGTCGACCGGGTCGTCGAGGCCGGCCACGATCCGCGGCGGTTCGCCGCCGACCTGCTGGAGCGGCTGCGCGACCTGATCGTGCTGCAACAGGTGCCGGACGCGGCCGCGAAGGGCCTTATCGACGCCCCGGCTGATCAGCTCGAGCGGATGGCCGCGCAGGCCGAGCGGCTCGGCCCGGGCACCCTGTCCCGGTGCGCCGACATCGTGCACGACGGCCTGGTCGAGATGCGCGGCACCACCGCGCCGCGTCTCCTGCTGGAGCTCATCTTTGCCCGCATGCTGCGTCCCGGTGCCGACGGGTCGGCCGGTGGCTTGCTCCAACGGCTGGAGCGACTGGAGCGTCGGCTGACGCTGTCGCCCGGCGAGCCGCCGCCGGCCGCGCCGGCCGCCGCGTCACCGCCGGCTCCCGCGTCACCGCCGGCTCCCGCGTCACCG
>DASVMV010000373.1:0-2415 GCA_036384155.1 Micromonosporaceae bacterium | reverse complement strand
CGCGTCGATCAGACCGACGACGTCGTCATGGTGGGCGAATGGTCCGGCCGGTAGCGCCGATTCGCCGTACCCCGAAAGGTCGGGCGCGAGCACCCGATGGCGATGCGCGAGCGCCGCGACCTGATGGCGCCACATCCGCCGGTCGGCGATACCGGCGTGCAGGAGAACGACGGGCCTACCGCCGGTCTCGCTCGCGCCCTCGGTCGCGTCGGTGTCGTCGTAGGCGAGCATGGTTCCGGTCACGTCGATCTTCAGCATCCGGCGACGGTATGCGCCGGTAGCGTGACCCGGCAATCACGTTTCGCGATGACACGCCATTGTCGATGAGACATTGCTAACTCCGGCTAGCACTTCGCTTGCTCCAGCTAGCGGCGCGGCGATACGTTGGCGCCATGGCCACGCCCAAGGACCTTCCCCGCGACATCGGCGGGTTTATCCGCGACCTGCGCCGCAATGCGCAGATCTCGCTGCGGCAGCTGGCCGAGCAGGCCGGGGTGAGCAACCCGTACCTCAGCCAGGTGGAGCGGGGACTGCGCAAGCCGAGCGCCGAGGTGCTCCAGCAGCTGGCCAGCGCGCTACGCGTGTCGACCCCGGTGATGTACCTGCGGGCCGGCCTGCTCGAGGACAAGGACGGGCCCGGGGTGCTGGATGCCATCGCAGCAGATCCCGACCTGACGATCGCGCAGAAGCAGTCGCTGAGCCAGATCTACGAGACGTTCCGCCGGGAAAACCTCCGGGAGAGCCAGGCCGAACCCACCGCGCCGGCCGAACCCACCGCGCCGGCCGAACCGGCGCCGGCGTCAGCAGGGGATGACCCGGCCGTCGCGCGGGTAGTCAACGACCCGTCGCCGACTGACCCTGCCACCGCAACCGTCGACAAAGACCGGGAGGCGGTCGCTCTGGCCGCCTCGCCCGCCACAGGAACCGCATCCGCGGTCAAGGAGGAACAGTCATGACCCAGCCGAAGACCAGCCGCATCCCCGCCCCGCTGTACGCCGCCGCCGGCGCCGGTGACCTCGCCTACCGCCAGCTGCGCCGGCTGCCCGCCGTCGTCACCGACCTGAGCGGCAAGGCCGCGGACACCACGACCGGACTGCGGGAGAAGGCGGCCGCGACGCTGCGTACGGCCAACACCGGCGCCCGCTCGCTGCGCCGCTCCGACCTGGAGATCGAGCGCCTCCGCGAGGCCGCGATCCGCAACGCCGCCGTGCTGCTGACCCGCACCCACGCCGCGCAGGAGCGCGCGCTTGCGGCGTACGCCGATCTGGTGGCCCGCGGTGAGCGCGTGGTTGGCACCGGCGTGGTGCAGGCGGCCGACACGGTCAACGCCGACATGGAGGCCACCGAGGCCCCCGCCGAGGTGACCGCCACCCGGGCCGACGAGGCCCTGCCAGCCCGCGAGGCCCTGCCCGCCGAGGCCACCCCCGCGGACGTCGCTGCGACCGCTCCCGCCGCAAAGGCGACCAGGGCGACCAAGGCGACCCGCCGCACGGGTACGACCACTGAGAAGTAATCCCGAACGCGAGCCCCGGGCGCTTGTCGAGCCGCGCCCGGGGCTCGCGGCATAAGCTGCACTGCATGGCTTCAGCGCCGCTCTTCTACCTCGACGTCCTCTTTGTCGTCAACCTTGTGATCCTGATCTTCGCCGTCGTCGTCGAGGGCCTTTCCTTCGTGCACGCCCTCACGCAGCGCAAGGAGGCCTTCACCGCCATCGGGACCTTGCCCAAGGGGGCCTGGCTGGCGATTCTCGGCATCTCGCTGGTCCTCACCCTTCTGTTCCGCAATGACGTGCTGAACATCTTCGGTTTGATCGGCATCGCCGCGGCGTTGATCTACCTACTCGACGTGCGGGTCGGTCTGCGGGACCTGACCGACGGCAAAGGGTTCTGGTGAGGGATCATCGCGGGCCGTCGCCGGACGGCGGCCCGGGTACCGGCCCTGGCGCCCGCAGCCGCCTTCCCCGCCCACCACTGCCCGAGCCCGAAACCGACCTCGTCGCCACGCCGCACGGCGTACGACTGGAGCAGCTGGTGACCGGCGGCGGCGAGCCGACCACGGTGTTCGCCCACGGCTTCGCCGCCGGTATCCCGGTAACCCGTCCGCTCGGCAGCGCCGTGACCGGCCGCCGGGTCTTCTTCCAGTTCCGCGGGCACGGGCGGTCCGACACCCCGCCCGGGCCGTGGACGTACGACGACCTGGCCCGCGACCTGCGGGCCGTCGCCGACCTCAACGGGGCTACCCGGGCACTGGGCGTCAGCCTGGGCGCCGGCGCCCTGGCGGCGTTGCTCGCACAGAGCCCGCAGCGGTTCGAGCGGCTCGTCTTCTTCCTGCCGGCCGTCGTGGACCGGCCCCGGCCGCCGGTCGCCGAGGAACGGCTGACCGGGCTGCTGCGGGCGGTCCAGGCGGCTGACAAGC
>DASVMV010000372.1:0-3360 GCA_036384155.1 Micromonosporaceae bacterium | reverse complement strand
CCCCGCGCCAGCCGGACCGCGCACGGTCGACGCCGAGTCCGGCATCTCGTACCGGGCGTACGGCGCACCATGGCAGCCGTGGACCACGGTGTGGAATGCCGGCACGCTGCAGGTGCCGTACCGCGTCGGCCAGCACTTCGTGACCGAGCCGGCCTACGACGGCGTCAACGACTACGAGGCCACGATTCTGTCCGCCGCGGTGCCGGCGGCAAACAACGACGCGCTCGCCGTGGACATCGAGTGCGTCGGCCGGCAGGTCGCCGCCGACGCGCGGGCGGAGTACTACCCGCAGCCCAACCGGATCGAGGTGCTGCGCGATGGGCGTACCGTGCTCGCCGGCCGCCCGGCCTGGCTGACGGTGTTCCGGCTGCACTTCCAGCGGGACGGCCTGCGCGCGACCGACGAGCTGGCGGCGGTGGCCTGCATCGACGTCGGGCGGCCCAGCGCAGCGGTGCTGTACGTCTCGGTACCCGGAACCCACCGCCAGTTCGACTGGGTGGTGGACGACGTGATCGCATCTGTGCGAACGACCTGAACCCGGCCGGCCCCGGCCGCCGCCACGCGCTAGGGTCGGACCGTGGCGGCCCGGAGACCCAGAATTCCCGCGACGACCTATCCGGTCGAGCGATTCACCCTCGACAACGGGCTGCGCGTCGTGCTGGCGCCGGACCGCAGCGCGCCGGTCGTCGGGGTGGCCGTCGTGTACGACGTCGGAATCCGGTCCGAGCCCGAAGGGCGCACCGGCTTCGCCCACCTCTTCGAGCACCTCATGTTCCAGGGGTCGGCCAACCTGGAGAAGCTGGCCCACTTCCGGCATGTGCAGGGCGCCGGCGGCACCTTCAACGGGTCGACCCACCTGGACTACACCGACTACTTCGAGACGCTGCCGAGCAATGCCCTCGAGCGGGCGCTCTTCCTCGAGGCCGACCGGATGCGCGGCCCGCGGCTGACCGATGAGAACCTGCGCAACCAGGTGGACGTGGTCAAGGAGGAGATCCGGGTCAACGTCCTCAACCGCCCGTACGGCGGTTTCCCGTGGCTGAAGCTGCCGCCGGTGATGTTCGAGACGTTTCCGAACGCGCACGACGGCTACGGGTCCTTCCAGGACCTGGAGAGCGCGACCGTCGCCGACGCGGCCGACTTCTTCGAGCGCTACTACGCCTCCGGCAACGCGGTCCTGTCCGTCAGCGGCGATTTGGCCGTGACCGAGGCGTTGGCGCTGGTCGAACGGCACTTCGGCGACGTACCGGCCCGCCCCGCGCCGGGCCGGCCGGACTTCGCCGAGCCAGATCTGGCCGCCGAGCGGCATGCCACGTACACCGATCCGCTCGCCCCGCTGCCAGCGGTGGCCGCCGCCTGGCGGGTGCCCGACCCGGTGACCCGGTTCGCCGACTACCTGCCGTTCGTGGTGCTCGCCGAGGTGCTTACCGACGGCGACGCATCCCGGCTCGTCGGGCGGCTGGTGCTGCGCGATCGGACGGTGACCACGGTCGGCGGCTACCTCGGATTCATGGGCAACCCGTTCGACGTGCGCGACCCGACCGCGCTGCTGCTGCAGGCCCACCTGCCGCCCGGCGGCGACGTCGACAAGGTGCTGCGAACCATCGACGAGGAACTCGATCGGTTGGCCACCGACGGGCTGGACGACGGTGAGCTGGCCCGGACGCAGGCCCGGATGGCGACCCACCTGCTCCGGGACGCCGACGCGGTGCTCAACCGGGCGTTGTCGATGGCCGTGCTCGAGCTGCAGCGGGGCGATCCCGCGCTGCTCAACACCTTGCCCCGGCTGCTCGCTGAGGTGACGGAGGCGCAGGTGCGGGAGGCCGCGGCGGCGCTGCGTCCGCAGCGTCGGGCGTCGATCGAGGTCGTTGCGGGGGCCGGACGATGACCGGGACGGCCAACTTCGTACCCCAGGCCCTGCCGCCGCTCGGGCCCGCCAGCAAGCTCAAGCTGCCGAAGGAGACCGAGCGTACGCTGCCCAACGGACTGACTGTGATCGCCATCCGGCGACCCGCGGTTCCGCTGGTCGAGCTCCGCCTGCGCGTGCCGTTCGGCCGGGCCCACCTGGCGCGCGCCGCGCTGCTGTCCCAGACACTTTTCTCCGGCACCGCGTCGAAGTCCACCGTGGACATCGCCGCCGAGCTGCAGGCCGTCGGCGGCGGCCTGTCCGCCGCGGTCGACCCTGACCGACTCATGATCTCCGGCAACGGGCTGGTGACCGGCCTGGACCGGATGCTGGAGATCCTGGCCGAGGTGCTCACCGGGGCCACCTATCCCCGTGATGAGGTGGCCACCGAACGGGACCGGCTGGTCGATCGCATTCAGGTCGCGCAGAGCCAGCCCGCCCACCTGGCCCGCCAGGCGCTGCTGCGGCGGATGTTCGGCAGGCACCCGTACGGCGTACAGACCCCGGAGCCCGACCAGGTCCGGGTGGTCCGGCCGGCTCAGTTGCGTTCGCTGCACGCCACTCGGGTGCACCCCGCGGGCTCGATCCTCGTCCTCGTCGGCGATGTGCAGCCGGCCCGCGCGCTCGACGCCGCGGAGCAGGCGCTCGCGGGCTGGGACGGCGCGGGTGGCGACGGTTCCCTGCCGGACGCGCCGCCACTCGAACCGGGGCCGCTGCTGCTCGTCGACCGCCCGGCTGCGGTGCAGTCGTCACTGCGGGTCGCGTTGCCGGCGGTGCCGCGCACCCATCCCGACCATGCCGCGCTCCAACTGGCCAACCTCGTGTTCGGCGGCTACTTCTCCTCGCGGTGGGTGGAGAACATCCGCGAAGACAAGGGCTACACGTACGGCCCGCACTCGCTCATCGAGCATGCCGTGGCGGGCTCATCGCTGGTGCTGGCGGCGGAGGTGGCCACCGAGGTGACCGGTCCGGCGTACCTCGAGACGTTCTATGAGCTGGGCCGGCTGGCGACGCTGCCGCCGAAGGACGACGAGCTGGAGCAGGCCCGGCAGTATGCGCTGGGCACGCTGCGGCTGGGGATGTCGACCCAGGCCGGGCTGGCCGGCCTGGCCAGCACCTACGCGGGATTCGGCCTGCGGCTGGGCTTTTTGGCGGATTACTCGGCGCAGCTGGGCAGGGTGAGCCGGGACGACGTTGCGGCTGCAGCAGGCACGTATCTGGCGCCGAGCCGCGCGGTGAGCGTAGTGCTGGGCGACGCCGACCGGATCGAGGCCCAGGTCGCCGCGCTGACGCCGGTCGACCGCCAACCCGTACGGCCGTGAACCGGTCGTTCGACCCGGCGTGGCCGCCGCTGGCCCGCCGGTCGCTGGACCGGGCCGCCCACCGCAGGCGGGACGCGGCGTGGCTTGCGGAGGCATGGCGGCAGGCCCGGATCCTGGTGGTCGACCTGGCCG
>DASVMV010000371.1:0-4825 GCA_036384155.1 Micromonosporaceae bacterium | reverse complement strand
CGCGGTGCTGGTTGCTCTGCCGGCGACGCTCTACCTCACCTGAGCCCCGGCCGCTGCCCGGCGACCACAGCGGATCCAGGAGTTGCCGATGACCAAGCCGCACGCCGAGCACGTCGCGATCGTCCTGCCTACTACATCCTGTCGCAATGTCGCCTACGACGCGGTGTAGTAGTAATAAGTAGGGACCCTACGTGTAGAGTCGCTATGTCAAGGGATCCGACAGGTGAGGAATGCCCGATGGATACGCTCCTGCTCGCGCGGCTACAGTTCGCGACGACGACCTCGATCCACTTCCTGTTCGTCATCGTCACGCTCGGCCTGGTCGCGCTGCTGGTGTACCTGCAGACGGCCTGGTTCATCACCGGCAAGCCGGCGTACGAGCGGCTCACCCGCTTCTGGGGGACGATTTACCTGATCAACTACGTCCTCGGCATAGCGACCGGGATCGTGATGGAGTTCCAGTTCGGACTCAACTGGAGCGGGCTGTCGCGCTACGTCGGGAACGTCTTCGGTGCCCCCCTGGCCATCGAAACGCTGGTCGCCTTCTTTCTGGAGTCCACACTGCTGGGCATGTGGATCTTCGGTTGGCACCGGCTGCGCCGCGGTGTGCACCTCGCGCTGCTCTGGGGCGTGGCCATCACCGCGTACGCCTCGGCGTTCTGGATCCTGGTGGCCAACTCGTGGCTGCAGAACCCGGTCGGCTACGAGCTGCGTGACGGCGTCGCCCACCTGACCGACTTCTCGGCGCTGCTCACGAACCCGACCCTCGGCATGGCGTTCGGACATGTCGTGTCCGCCTCGCTCCTGACCGGCGGCATGCTCATGGCGGCGATCAGCGCCTGGCATCTCATCCGGCGCACCCCGGACTACGCGCTCTTCCGTAAGTCCCTGCGGATCGGCCTGGTCACGGCGGCGCTCGCCATCTCCCTGGTGCAGGGCTTCGGCTTCGCCCAGTTCGGCGCCGTCGCGCCGGTCCAGCCCACGAAGTACGGCGACGAGGGCGCCAAGGCCGCGGCGATAGCCGACTGGACAGCACGGTTCGGCCCCGGCGACTACACCCCACCGGCCCTGGCCGGCGTCGGGCTCGGCTTCATGATCCTGATCGGCCTGACCCTCGGGTGCGTCTGGCTGCTGCTCCCCCTGCTGTTCCGCGACTGGCTCATCCGCCTGCATTTCCCGCTCTACCTGGTCCTGCTCGCCCTTCCACTGCCCTTCCTCGCGGCGATCCTCGGCTGGCTCGCCCGCGAGGTCGGGCGCCAGCCCTGGGCGGCGTACGGGCTGCTCCGGGTGGACCAGGCGGTGACGCCGGTGGACGCGCCCGTGATGCTCGCCTCGTACCTCGGATTCTCACTGCTGCTCGGCACGCTGGCGGTGGCCAACTGGGTGCTCATCGCCCGGCACGCCAACCGCGGCGCCGCCGACCCCGCCCTCGGCCGGCCGCCTGAGCCGCCCCACGCCGCGACCCACCCCGACACCCGGCCCGAGCCGGTACTCGCCTGAGGAGCCCCCATGGAAACCGCCTGGTACGCCCTGCTCGGGCTCTTCTTCGCCGCCTACCTCGTGCTCGGCGGGTACGACTACGGCGTCGGGCTGCTGCAGGCCGGACCCGCGTCGCCGGCACAGCGGCGGGCCAACCTCACCGCCGTCGGCCCGTTCTTCCTCGGCAACGAGGTGTGGCTGGTCGCCGCGGTCGGCATCCTGTTCGGCGCGTTTCCGATGCTGGAGGGTGAACTGCTCTCCGGGCTCTACCCCGCCGTCGTCCTCGCCCTCGCCGGGGTGGTGACGGTCACCGCCGGGGTGCAACTGCGCAGCCGGCCGGCGGCGGAACGGGCCCGCGCCCGCTGGGACCGGCTCATCGTCGCCGGCAGCGCCGTGGCCGCCTTCGGCTGGGGCGCGGTGCTCGCCGGCCGGCTCCAGGGCGTCCCGCTGCACCGCGACGGACACATCACCGGGGTCGGTCACGTGTTCACCCCCTTCGTCGCAGCCTGCGGGCTCGGCCTGGTCGCCCTGGCGGCTGCGCACGGCGCGGCCTTTCTCGCGCTTCGCCTGCCACCCGAGCGCGCGGCCTGGGCCGCCCGCGCCGGACGGGGGCTGGTCCCCGCGGCGGTTGCCGCGGTGACCATCGCCACGGCCGTGGGAGTGCTCTCCGGGCAGGTCCGGCGGGCCGTCCAACAGCCGCTGGCCGCCGTACTCCTGCCGGCGGTGGTGGTCGCGGCGCTGCTCCTGGCGTACGGCTGCCTCGCCCGACACCATCCCGGCCTCGCGTTCGCGGCCACGTCGGTGGCGCTCGCCGCGCCGGTGCTACTCACCGCGGCAGCTATCTGGCCCTATGCCCTGGTCTCCAGCGTCGACCCGGCCGCCAGCCTGGCGGTGGCCGACGCGGCGGCCAGCGCGCCCACGCTCCGGCTGCTGGGCTGGCTGGCGATGCCCCTCCTGCCGGCCCTACTAGGCTTTCAGCTGATGTGCTGGTGGGCTTTCCGCGGACGGATCGACGGACGGGCGCCGGTTTACTGGTGAGTCGCCGACCGTTCGATCCGCGGTTGCTGCGCCGGGTCCCCGCGGCCCGGCGCCAGTTCGCTCTGCTCGCGTTCCTCGCGGCCGGCACCGCCGTACTCGTGGTGGCGCAGGCGACGGCGCTCGCCGCGCTCCTCGCCACCGCAGCCGACGGTCGGCTGCACCGCGCCGCGCTCGTCGCCTTCGTCGGCACCGTCGGCGCGCGCGGCCTGCTGATCTGGGCGCAGGGCGCGGTCGCCGCCCGCACCGCGGCCACGGTCAAGGCCCAGTTGCGGCGCGACCTCCTCGACGCGGTCGCCCGGCGCGGACCGGCGTGGCTGTCCGGTGAACGGGCCGGACAGCTGACCACCCTCGCGGGACGCGGGCTGGACGCGCTCGATGCCTACTTCACCGGGTACCTGCCGCAGTTGCTGCTCAGCGTCACGGTGCCGGTGGCCGTGCTGCTCCGGCTCGCGGCGGCGGACTGGAGCTCGGCGCTCATCGTCGCGCTGACCCTGCCGCTGATCCCCATCTTCGGCGCCCTGGTCGGCTGGCAGGCCCAGGCCGCGACCGAACGCCAGTGGCGGCGCCTGTCGCTGCTCGGTGGACACTTCCTCGACATGGTCGCCGGGCTGCCCACGCTGCGCGCCTTCGGGCGGGAACGCGGCCAGGTCGAGGTGGTCCGGCGGATGGCCGACCGGCACCGGGTGGCCACCATGCGCACCCTGCGGGTGGCGTTCCTGTCCGCGCTCGTACTCGAACTGGTGGCCACCCTCTCGGTCGCGCTGGTCGCGGTGCCGGTCGGGCTGCGGTTGCTGGCCGGCGGGCTCACGCTGCAGACGGCGCTGCTGGTGCTGCTGCTCACCCCGGAGGCGTACCTGCCGCTGCGGGCCGCCGGCAGCCGGTTCCACGCCAGCATGGAGGGGCTGACGGCACTGGACGAGGCGCTGTCCGTGCAGGAAGAAGAACCCGCGACCGGCGACCACCTCCCGGCATCCGGGCCCGGCGAGATCCGGTTCGAATCCGTCACGGTCGAGTACGAGCGGACAATCGCCCTGCGGGACGTGACGCTGACCATCCGGCCGGGCGAGCGGATCGCCGTCATCGGCCCGAGCGGTGCCGGCAAAAGCACCCTGCTCAATCTGCTGCTCGGCTTCGTACGCCCGACCAGCGGCCGGATCCTGGTCGACGGCACGGACCTGGACTCGATCGACCTCGACGCCTGGCGGCGCCGGCTGGCCTGGGTGCCGCAGCAGGCCCACCTCTTCGCCGCGTCGCTGGCCGACAACGTCCGCCTCGGCGAACCCGACGCCGCACCGGCTGCGGTCTCCGCCGCCGCGCGGGACGCCCACCTCGACGAAGTGGTCGCTGCCCTGCCCGACGGGCTCGACACGGTGCTCGGCGAGCGCGGCCACGGCCTGTCCAGCGGCCAGCGGCAACGGCTCGCGCTGGCTCGCGCGTTCCTGCGGGTACGCCGGGCCGGCGCGGCGCCGATCGTGCTGCTCGACGAGCCCACGGCGCGGCTCGACACTGCCTCCGAGGCGGCCGTGCTGGATGCGACCCGTTGGCTGGTGGCCGGCCGGACGGCCCTCCTGGTCGCCCATCGTCCCGCCCTGCTCGACGGCGCCGACCGGGTGCTGCGGGTCGAGGAGGGCCGGGTCACCGAGCTCACGGCGGCGACCGGAGCGGTGGCATGACCCGTACCATCCCGCGCCCGACCCCCGAACGCGTGGTGCTCCGGTTGGCCCGCCCGTATCTCGGCCGGTTGACCGGCGCCGGCCTGCTCGCCGCCGGCGCCGAACTGGCCGGGCTGGCGTTGATGGCGACGGCGACCTGGCTGCTCATGTCGGCCGCCGGACGGCCACCCCTGGACCGGCTGACCGTGGCCATCGTCGCCGTCCGCGCTCTCGCCATCGGCCGCGGCGGGCTCCGCTACACCGAGCGGCTCGCGGGGCATGATGCCGTGCTGCGGATCGTCACCGACGTACGCGCCCGGGTCTTCGCCGCGCTCGCCGCGGGCCGCGATCGGGCCGGCCAGCGCTCGGGCGATGCGTTGAGCCGGTTGGTCTCGGACGTGGACGCGGTGCAGGACCTGCTGCTGCGGGTGCTCGTGCCGGCCGCGGCCGCGGTTTCGGTGGGTCTGCTCGCCGTGGCCGGTGCGGCGCTGATTTCCCCCGCTGCCGCACTCGTGCTCGGGGCCGGCCTGGTCGTGGCGGGCCTTGCGCTGCCGGCCGCGGCCGCCGCCCTGACCCGGCGGACGGCCGACCAGCTGGCTCCGCTGCGCGGGGCGCTGGCCGTGGACGCGGTCGACCTGATCTCCGGCGCTGCGGAC
>DASVMV010000370.1:0-5040 GCA_036384155.1 Micromonosporaceae bacterium | reverse complement strand
CGCCGCGCCGCCTGCCGACGTGCCTCGGCCAGCACCGGCAGCGTGGCTCCGGGACGGTAGCCGGCCGCCGCTCCGGCGGCGTCCGGTGCGTCGGCGGCGGGCGTACCGGCGGAAGCGGCGGTGTCGGCACTCATCAGCGGTCTCCACTTCCGCGAGAGTTGTCCCCGACGAGGGCGAGGAACGCGTCTTCGAGCCGACGGCGGGGCACCACCCGGTCCACCCCGACCCCGGCCCGAACCAGTTCGGCCACCACCTCGCTGCGGGCGGTGCCGTTGACGTCAACCACGAGGCGGCCGTCGCCGTCCGGCAGCACCCGTACGCCGGCGAGCCGGCCGAAGACGGCCCGGGCCGCCGCGGCGTCGGTGACCTCGAACAGCACACTCGGCGACTCGCCGACGATCTCGTCCACCGGTCCGGCGGCGACGATCCGGCCCTTGTTCACCACGACGGCATGCGTGCAGGTCTGTTCCACCTCGGCCAGCAGATGGCTGGACACCAGCACCGCCCGCCCGCCGGTGGCGTACCGCTTCAGCACCCGGCGCATCTCGGCGATCTGCGGCGGATCCAGCCCGTCGGTCGGCTCGTCCAGCACCAGCAGCTCGGGCAGGCCCAGCATGGCCTGCGCGATGGCCAGGCGCTGCTTCATGCCGTGGCTGTAGGTGCGCACCTTGCGGTGGATCGAGTCGCCGAGGCCGGCGATCTCCAGCGCCTGGTCGAACCGGGCGTGCTCCGGCGGCCGGCCGGTGGCCCGCCAGTACGACCGCAGGTTCGCCAGCCCGCTGAGGTGGGGCAGGAAGCCGGGGCCCTCGACCAGCGCACCGATCCGGGAGAGCACCGGCGACCCGGGTACCAGACGGTGTCCGAACACGTAGACCTCGCCGGCGCTGGGCTGGGTCAGCCCCATCAGCACTCGCAACGTCGTCGTCTTACCGGCGCCGTTGGGGCCGAGCAGGCCGACCACCTGACCGCGCCGCACCTCGAAGTCCACGTTCGACACGGCGACGAAGCCGTCCGCGTACTCCTTGCGCAGTTGCCGGACCACCAGCGGCGTGCCGGCGTACGCGGGATGCACGGCGACGTCCTGCCGGCGGTGCCGGCGGCGGGCGACCGCGACGACCACCAGGAGGCCCAGGGCGATGGCCGCCAGCAGGCCCACCAGGACCCAGCGCCAGACGGCATCGGGGGTGGCGATCGGTTTTCCGGCCACTGTCGGCAGCCGGATCTGGTCGCCGCCTAGCGCCACCGCGTAGACGGTTGGCTCGACCGGACCGGCGTACGCCTGGTCGGACGTCGCCACGGCGACCCGGAGATGGTGGCCGGCCTCGAACCGGTGGACGATCGCCGGCAGGGTCACCGTGACCGGCCGGGCGGCAGCGAGCCCGGTCGGCAGCCGGCTCAGCCGGACCGGCGCGACCAGGCCGTTGGCGAGCGCCGCGGCGCCGTCGGGGCCGACGTCGTACAGCTTGACGAAGAGCACCGCCTCGCCGGTGGGCGACGCGGCCCGGATCGACACGGTCGGCGCGCCGACCACGTCCACCGGCTCGTCCAGCGGCGCCGACTCGAAGCGGGCGTGCTGGCCGGGCAGGTCCGCGGCCACGCCGTCGACCAGCGCGGACAGCCCACCGGCGAAGGGCAGCGATGAGACCGCCGCCGGGTTGCCGGCCGGCGGGTTGACGATGCGTTGCGGTGGCCCGGCCAGACCGATGCTGCGGCTCGACACCCCGCGCACCCCCGGATAGTCGGCGTATGAGTACCCGGTGGCGACGAGACCGCGGTCGAGGGCGTCGAACCCGGCGATCCGCGACCAGGTGAACGTACGCGCCGGCGTCGCGCCCTCGCCCTTCACGTAATGGCCGAGCCACTGCGCGGTGAGGTACCTGAGCCGGTCCTGATCGGATTGCGGTCCGCTGCCGCCGTCGTGCCCGCCGGTGAACCACGCCAGCCGCACCGGAGTGCCGCCGGCGGCGATGCCGCGGGCGTTGGCGTCGGCCTCGGCGAGCGGAAACAGCGTGTCCGCCGTGCCCTGGATGAGCAGCGTCGGCGCCTTGATCCGACCGAGCACCGGCGCGGGGCTCGACCGGCGCAGCACATCGACCGCCGCCTGGTCGGCCCGGCCGGTGGTGGCGATCCGCAGGTACGCTGCGCAGACCTGGCGGGCGAACCGGCCACAGGCCGGATCAGGCCCAGGTGCCGGCGCAACGCCGGGTTCCGCGCCGGGTGCCGGGCTGGCCGCAGATGCGGGCGGCGTACCGGCCGCATCCGCCGGTCGCTGCCCCTCGCTGGCACCGGTCAACCCGGCCGGTCCGGTGCCGGCGTTACCCCCGCTACCGAAGAACAGCCCGGCCCAACTCTTCTTGAACACGCCGTCCACGGCCGGCCGCCCGGTCGACTCCGGGAGGAAGGACCGGGCCAGGTCGTTCCACGTGATCATGGGCACGATCGCGTCCACCCGCCGGTCCTGCGCCGCCAGCAACAGGGCCAGCGCACCGCCGTACGAGCCGCCCACCACGCCGACCCGCGGGTCACCCGGCGCGTCGGTACGGATGTCCGGCCGGGCGGCGAGCCAGTCCAGCAGCCGCTGCGCGTCGCGCACCTCGTAGTCGGGGTCGTCGAGATGGATCTGGCCGCCGCTGCGCCCGAACCCCTGGGCGGTGTACGTCAGAACGGCGTACCCGAGGCCGGCGAAGTTCTCCGCGTCCGTCCGGACGCTCTCCTTGGTACCGCCGAAGCCGTGCGCGAGCAGCACCGCCGGTACGGGGTCGCCGGAGGACGCCGAGCGCGGCAGATACAGCCGGGTGTCGAGGCGTACCGGGGTGTCTCCGGTCGGGCCGGAGCCGACGGTGAGGACCGCGTCCTCGGTGGTGAAGGTCGCGCGCTCCGGCCACCCGACCCAGACGACGGCGACGGCTGCCACCACGGCCACGACGCCCGCGATGATCACGTGCTTCTTCCTGGGCGCCGCACGGCGCAGCCGGGCCGACAGCGGAGATCGCATGGTGGAACTGTACGGCTGCGTTGCTGTGCGTTACCTGAGATCATCCCCGCCGGCGGGCGGCTTGACGATCGCCCCACGAGCGGTCGACTATTTCGGGCGGACGGTGGGCCAGCGGTTAGGGCCGACCGAGCACCAACTGGGCGGCGCGGAGAGGGTGCACGGTGAGAGGCGAACTCGACGATGCACTGGCCCGGCTGGCCCGCCGCGAGGAGTTGCAGCGGCGCCGCTCCGGCGAGGCACACCCGGACGTCGTCCTGGACGAGGTGGCCGACGCGCTACGCCAGGTGGTCGCGCAGCACCCGGGCCTCGCGGTGACCGCGACGGTGCACCTCGGCGCCACGAGTTCGACGGTACGGGTTGCCTGGTCGGACGGGTCGGCGACGGTCACGGCAGCAGCCGACGTGGCGGGCGGCGACCCGGGCGCGGGAGTGCTCGACGAGCCGGTGGCCGGACGGACGCCGTACGCCTGGCCGCTGACCGTTCACACCGTGCCGCCGTCGGCCGGCGGACGGTCCCAGCCCGGATCCACCTGACCTCGACCGTCCGGGCCGCCGCGGCGGCCCGCCTGGATCCGCTCGTCCCCGAAGACGCACAGCACTGCGCTCGCGTCGTCGTGCCGCTTGAAGCGGACGCCCACGCCCTCGTCGCGGTCGGCGTGCTCGGCGGTCCGCACCCGCCGGATCAGCTCGCCGGGGCCGTGTTCGGTGATCAGGTCGAGCAGGGCGGGCCAGCTGACGAGCGCGAACCGGTCGACCGCGCCCGCCGCTCCGTCGGTCAGCAGCGCCGCCCGGCGCAGGCGGGGCTCGCCGAAGAGCGGGAGCGTGCCGGTCAGCGCGTGGTAGGCCGCGTCGGGGTTGGCGGCCGCGACCCAGTAGCCGTGGGTCCGGTTCATGTTCTGCCGTTGCAGTTGCATGGCCCGGTGGAGGGCGGTCGCCGGGTCGGCACCGGGGACGGCGACGGCGGTGCGGCGCAGGTCTTCGGCGGCGACCGCCAACCGCCCGTCGGTGACCACCTCCACCCGGTCACCCAGGTCGATCACGAGTGGGCTGTCACACAGCACCAGGAAGTCGACCTGGTCGGCGGTGCGGCGCAGCAGGCAGACGGTGGACGACGGCGTACCGGGGTGGTCCAGGTCGCACCGGTCGGCGTGTTCGGAGCGCACCCCGAGGATGGCGGCCGCCAGGTGCCCGGCGAGGGTGGCGGCGGGACGGGCGGCCGCGGCGACGGCGAGCCGAGCGGCCAGTTGGCGGACGTACCAGGCGGGTCCGTGGACGCAGCCGGTGTCGAAGCCGTCCGGCACGGTGGCGCCGTCCAGCACGCCGACGAGGTCGCCGTGGTGGAAAACCAGGTCCTCGTTCTCCTGCCGGCCGGGCGCGGGCTCGGTCGCCGACCACACCTGCATCATCGACTGGCCTCCGGTGGAGGGGACGTCACGCTAGCCAGTGTTTCCGCCGTGCCGCCGGAGCGGGGCGGTTTCGCCGGTCCGCGTCCTCCCGGGCCACCCGCATTTCGGTAACGCACAGACCCGGCACAGTTACCGGCGGTAGCCTGAGCGCGAGATCGCACCCGGTGGCGCACGAGGGGGAGACGACATGTTGGAGCGGCTGCACGAATCCGGGCTGCGGGCCGAGCACCTCTATCTGGCGGGCCTGATCAGCGTCGCCCTGTCGTTCACAAGCTGGGCCATGTCCAAGAGGTTCGAACACGCCGGCATCGACCGCGCGGACCGGTGGGGCATCTTCATCGGCGAGTGGGCGCCCACCTTCATCGCACTGGGCAACGGCCTGCGGACGTACGAGAAGAAGTAGCCGGTCAGCGGCGGCGGGACCGGGTCCGGGTGCTGCGCAGCCGGCGCAGCCGGCCGACCAGCACCGGGTCGGCGGCCAGCGCCGCCGGGTTGTCGAGCAGGTTGTTGAGCAGCTGGTAGTAACGGGTCGCGGACAACTGGAACGTGTCGCGGATCGCCTGTTCCTTGGCGCCGGCGTGCCGCCACCACTGCCGTTCGAACGCCAGGATCCGCTGCTCCCGGTCGGTCAGAGCCGGTG
>DASVMV010000369.1:0-14309 GCA_036384155.1 Micromonosporaceae bacterium | reverse complement strand
CGGCGCCGCCCACGTGGATCCGCACCGGCGCCGCCCGCAACACGGCCCGGTCGCCGGCCAGGTGACCGCGCAGGCAGCGGACTCCTTCCCGCAGCGACGCGGTGAAGAGGCCGACACTGCCGTGGGTCCACGGGCCGATGGTCAACTGCGGCTGCCGACCGGCGCGCCGCAGCGCGGCGTAGTCGGCCAGCTGGGCCGGCAGGAAGATGTCGTGCCACCCGGTGACCATCGCCACCTCGGCCCGAACGGACGCGATCCGGTCGTCGAAGACCCGGGGGCGCCAGTACTCGGCGTCCGGCGTGTGGTGGGCCAGCCACTCCTGGAAGAACGGCACGGTGATGCCGGTCGCCATCCGGTCCGCCTCCTGCAGCGGCAGGTGGGCCAGCGCGGCCGCCAGCTTCGGCTGGCCCCGTCGCAGCTCGACCTGGCGGACCAGCCAGGGCACGGTCTGGGCCTGGATCAGCTCGGCCCAGGTGAGCACGGTGTCGAGGGCGAAGGACTCCCCCGCGTACGTCGAATCGCGGGTGGCCGATGCGGTCGCCACCGCCACCACGGCCCGCAGGTCATCGCCGACCTCACTGGCCACCGCCCACTGGACGAACCCCTGGTAACTGGCCCCGAACGTGCCGAAGCTCCCGGTGTACCAGGGCTGGCGGCGCAACCAGTCGACGGTGTCCAGGCCGTCCTCACGCTCGTGCCGCAGCGGCTCGAACCGGCCACCGGAGCCGAACGTGCCGCGGCAGGACTGCACGACCACATGGAAGCCCTGGGTGGCCAGGAGCCGGCCGAGCAGCCGCATCGGGCCGCGCCGGCCGTACGGCGTGCGGATCAGCACCGCCGGGGCGTCCGGCAGATCGGGCGCGTAGTGATCGGTGAGCAGCGCGACCCCGTCGCGCACCCGCACCCGCAGATCGCGCCGCAGCCTGACCCGGGAGGTGCGGGGCGGCGGCAGGCCGAGCGCCCGTGCGGCGGCGCTGGCGACGCTGGGGGGCCTCGTGTCCCGCGATCGGTACATCCCCGCCCCCCTCTCCTGCCTGGTTCCCGGACCCGGTGGCGCCACGAGCTGGCCCGAACCGTGGGCGGCAGGACGGAACGACACCGGCGGTGCGGCCGGGCGTGGGCCGACCGCACCGCCGTACCGTTACACGCCGATCCGCTCCCACGGGCCCCAGATCGCGAACGTCAGGCCGGCGGAGGCCTGAATGTTGACGAACAGGGTGTGCCCGTCCGGGCTGAACGTCGACCCGGCGAACTCCTCGTTCGTCCGGCCCGGTATGGCATTGCGGGCGATATCGAACAAGTGGCCGCCCCGGGTCAGGCCACGCAGGTAGTTGTCGACATCGTGGTCCTCGCACAAAATGATCGTGCCGCGGGGGCTGGTGGTGACGTTGTCCGGGAAGTCGAGGGTGTCGCGGTCCGGCGATTCGTAGACCAGCTGCAGAATCTGTGCCTCCGTGTGGTAGGCCCAGACCTGTCCCCACCCGTTGCCGAACCCGTCGGCGATGGGTCCCGTGCTCGTCTCGGCCGGACCGCCGCCCTGCGTGGCTGTGAAGTAGACCACGCCGTTGTCGTAGGCCGACCCCTCGAGCCGGGAGAAGTACGCCGCGCCCTGCTCCCACCCCTGGTTGGCCACGTACATCAGCGCGTCTTCGTTCGTGTTGCCCGTCCGGTGGGCGTGCGTCGGATCGTCGATGTCCACCCACTCCACCTCGTACGTCGCCCGCAGCGGCTGCGCCGCCGCCAGGTTGGCGTTCGGCTGCCCCTTCACCCGCAGCATCTGCAGCCGGCCCTCGTTGTCCAGCCGGCCGGTCTGCATCGGGTTGTTCTTCGGCTTGTAGCGGTAGAAGCCGGAGGCGAAGCCGAAGTCGTCCTCGGTCAGGTAGAGGGCGCCCTCGTGCGGGTCGAAGGCCACCGACTCGTGGGCGAACCGGCCGGCGGCGGTGATCGGCTGACGGTCGGACTCCCCGGTGACGGGCACCTCGAAGATGTAGCCGTGCGGTCTGGTGAGCTTGTCGTTGGGTTGGTGGCTGAAGTCGGGGCCGACGTCCGGGCCGTTGACGGTCTCCTCGCAGCTGATCCAGCTGCCCCACGGCATCTGGCCCCCGGAGCAGTTGGACATCGTGCCGTTGAGGCTGGCGTACGAGCGGACCACCTCACCGAACGGGGTCACCTCCACGGTGGTGGTGCCGCCCAGCGCCGCCCGGTCGTACGCCAGGCTGACGTCGCCGAAGGCGGTGCCCGACCCGGCCACTTCGTGGTTGCGCACCAGCACGACGTTGCCGTTCGGACCGCGGAAGGCGCCCATGCCGTCGTGCCGGCCGGGCAGGCGGGCGCCGTCGTCGAGGATGATCGGCGTTGTGGTGTCGTGGAAGGAGCGGTACTGGAAGCCTTCCGGCAGTTGCAGCCGGACCGCGCCGTCCCGCAGGTCGGGGATGCCCCGCAACCGGCGGAACTCCGGAATGCCGTAGTCATCGGGGGGCGCGGCCAGGGCCGCGCGGTTGACGAAACCGAGGAACGGGCCGCCGAGGGCGGCGCCGCCGGCCGCTGCGGCGGCACGGCGCAGCAGGGTGCGCCGGTTGAGTTCGGACATCGGGGGGACTCCTTGTCGCCGGGGTCCCGACGGGTGAGCGGGGACCCATCACCTGGCGATCCTCGTCAACTCATTGCCGCATGGCAACCTCCCTTGCGGTGCGTACCGGGACCGGAACGTACCGTGGCCGGGTCCGCCCGCCGGACCGCTGCGGTCACCGCCCAGCGGCCGGCACCGGAGTGTCCATGCGGGACGTGTTCCCGCCGGCCCGGTCCCGGGTCGACCAGGCGACCATGAACACGGTCGTCCACAGCACACCGAGCAGCACCGACGCGGCGGTCTCGCTGGCCGAACTCCAGCCGACGTACAGCCGGGCGCCGCCCACCGCGACCACCCCGACGGCGGCGACCGTCCAGGCCGCCACCGCCACCGGCCAGCGGGAATGCCGGGCCACGAGCCACGCGAGCGTGCACATGCTGGCGGTGACAACGGTGTTCTGGCTGGGAAGCAGCATCATGCCGGACGAGTCGCCGTCTGCGTGCCGGCCGGTCAGGTCGGCGACCGCGGCCAGCACCACGAGCGGGAGGAACGCACCGACGGTGCCGACCACCCCGACCAGGTCGTCCCGCCACGCCCGCGACCGCCAGCCGATCGCGAGCGCCACCGCGGCTACGGCGACGATCAGCAGCGGATTGCGAACGATGGTGATGCCGGCCAGGGCCGCGTTCGCCGTGGCCTCGGTGCGCTGGTCGAGCATCCACGCCGCGATCGCCTGGTCCACCATCGACAGGCCGCTGTGTCGGACGACCGTCTCCAGCAGCACCGCCAGTGCCACGCCCAGTCCGAAGAGCAGCACCAGGCCGGCCGTGAGGTTGGCCAGCAGCGCCCAGCCGGGGCCGATCCGCATCGACAGCAGGAAGAACAACACTTCGTAGCGGGTGTAGAACCAGCGCAGCGGCGGCACCGCCCGCGCCCGCGCGAGCAGGGCCTTGACCGGATCGGGATTGCGGCCCAGCCAGCGGCCGATCAGGACGATGGCCACGACCGCCGCGAGCAGCGCCAGGACGGCCCCGGTGGCCCGACCCAGATAGCCGGAGACCGTCTCGTACGACTCACCGGCGAAAAAGCCGACGAGCACCGACCCACTGACCCAGCTGACCACCCCACCGAGGTTCCACAGGGCGAACCGCCGGTACGGCATGCCGGCCGCGCCGGCCAGCCGGGGCACCAGGGTGCGGGCGAACGCCACCCAGCGCGCAACCAGCACGCCGCGGCCGCCGAGCCGGTGCAGCATGCTGTCGGCCTTTCGCCAGCGTTCCTCGCCCGCCCGTACGCCCCACCGCCCGGCGCGGAGCCGCGGGCCGTACCGCCGCCCGGCGCGAAACGCCAGCGCGTCGCCGACCGCCGCGGCCAGGACCATCACGACGATCGCCGGCGCCAACTCGAGCGTGCCGGCGTAGGCCAGAAAACCCACCAGCAGCAGCGTGGCCTCGCCGGGTGCGAGCAGTCCGATGATCAACCCGGTCTCCGCCGCCACGAGCAGCCCGGCCACCAGATAGATCAGCAGCGGCGGCAGGTTCTGCAGCAGCGTCAGTAGGCCGTGCATGCCAGCCCCCGGGTCACCCGTCCAGCTTGCCAGCGCGGACCGGGGATCAGACAGTGCCGCCGGCAGAGATCCGGGCCACCTCAGGGCGACCCCGACCCGGACCGGGGGTCGCGTGCGGGAGGATGGACAGCATGCAGACCCGCGCCGACCTCCGCAACGTCGCCATCATCGCCCACGTCGACCACGGCAAGACGACGCTGGTCGACGCCATGCTGCGGCAGGCCGGCGCATTCCACGCCCGGGCCGAGGTGACCGACCGGGTGATGGACTCGATGGACCTGGAACGGGAAAAGGGCATCACCATCCTCGCCAAGAACACCGCGGTGCGCTACGTGCCGGCGCCGGTGCACGACCCGGCGGGTCCGGATCATCCCGCCGCCGAGCCGGTGACGATCAACATCATCGACACGCCGGGCCACGCCGACTTCGGCGGCGAGGTCGAGCGCGGCCTGACCATGGTCGACGGGGTCCTGCTGCTCGTCGACGCCAGCGAGGGGCCGCTGCCGCAGACCCGGTTCGTGCTGCGCAAGGCGCTCCAGGCCCGCATGCCGATCATCCTGGTCATCAACAAGGTGGACCGCCCGGACGCCCGGATCAAGGAGGTCGTCGACGACACGTACGAGCTCTTCCTCGACCTCGACGCCGACGCCGACCAGATCGACTTCCCCATCGTCTACGCCGTCGCCCGGGACGGGATCGCCTCGCTGACCCAGCCCGCCGACGGCACGGTACCGGCCGACAGCACGTCCCTGGAGCCGCTCTTCCGCACCCTGCTGGACACCATTCCGCCGCCGGCCTACGACGAGACCGCGCCCCTGCAGGCGCACGTGACGAACCTGGACGCCTCGCCGTTCCTCGGCCGCCTGGCCCTGTGCCGGGTGCGGCAGGGCCGGATCCGCAAGGGCCAGACCGTGGCCTGGTGCCGGGAGGGCGGGGCCATGGAACGGGTGCGGATCTCCGAGCTGCTGATGACCGACGGGCTGGAACGCAAGCCCGCGGACGAGGCCGGGCCGGGCGACATCATCGCCATGGCCGGCATTCCCGACATCATGATCGGCGACACGCTGACGGACGCCGACCAACCGGTGGCACTGCCCCGCATCACCGTCGACGAACCGGCCATCTCGATGACCATCGGCACCAACACCTCGCCGTTGGTCGGTCGGGTCAAGGGCGCCAAGGTCACCGCGCGGATGGTCAAGGACCGGCTCGACAAGGAGCTCATCGGCAACGTGTCGCTGCGGGTCCTGCCGACCGAGCGCCCCGACGCGTGGGAGGTACAGGGCCGCGGCGAGCTCGCCCTGGCCATCCTGGTCGAGCAGATGCGCCGGGAATCGTACGAGCTGACCGTCGGCAAACCGCAGGTCGTCACTCGGGAGATCGACGGGCGGACGTGCGAGCCGGTGGAACGGCTGACCATCGACGCCCCGGAGGAGTACCTGGGCGCGATCACCCAGCTGCTGGCGACCCGGAAGGGGCGGATGGAGCAACTGGTCAACCACGGGACCGGCTGGATCCGGATGGAGTGGCTGGTGCCGGCCCGCGGCTTGATCGGCTTCCGCACCGAGTTCCTCACCGAGACCCGCGGCACCGGCATCCTGCACCACGTCTTCGAGTCGTACGAGCCGTGGTTCGGTGAGCTGCGCACCCGCAACAGCGGATCGCTGGTGGCCGACCGGGCGGGAGCAGCCACCGCGTTCGCCATGATGAATCTCCAGGAGCGCGGCTCGCTCTTCGTCGAGCCGGGCACCGAGGTGTACGAGGGCATGCTCGTCGGGGAGAACTCCCGCGCCGACGACATGGACGTCAACATCACCAAAGAGAAGAAGCTGACGAACATGCGCTCGTCGACGGCGGAGGAGACGGAGAAGCTGATTCCGCCCCGAAAGCTGTCCCTGGAGCAGGCGCTGGAGTTCTGCCGCGAGGACGAGTGTGTGGAGGTCACCCCGGCCGCCGTACGCCTGCGCAAGGTCGTACTCGACCAGACCGCCCGCGCCCGGGCCACCGCGCGCCGCAAGCACGCCGGCTGACCCCGGCCGGTCGCTGCTACGGTCACCCGCATGACCTGGGAGGACCTCGACCGCGACCTGGCCGGCGCGCCCGGCACCATTTCGGCGTACGTCGGCCCGCTCGGCGCCCAGCCCGCGTACGCCCGCCTGCCGGCGGCCACCCACTACGCCGCCAGCACGATGAAGGTCGGGGTCCTCGCCGCGCTCTACCGCGCCGGCGAGGCCGGCATGCTCGACCTCGACCGGCCGGTGCCGGTGCGCAACGAGTTCGATTCGGCACTGCCGACGGCACCCCGGTTCTCCTGCGACCGGGACGACGACAACGACGACGCGGTGTGGCAGGCGGAGGGCAGCCTGGCTCCGCTGCGGTGGCTGGCGCAACGGATGATCGTCAAATCGAGCAACCTCGCCACGAACATCGTGATCTCCCATGTCGGCCTGGCCGCGGTCGCCGGCGTCTGGGCGCAGGCCGGCGCCCGGCACAGCGTGACCGGGCGGGGCATCGAAGACGCCGCCGCCCGGGAGGCGGGCATCACCAATCTGGTCGCCGCGGCCGACCTCGCTGCCCTGTTCGGCGCCATCGTGCTGGGAGCCGACCGGCCCGGCCCGATCGCCGCCCCGGCCACCTGCCGGGCCATGCTCGACGTCCTGCTCGCCCAGGAGCGCCGCGAGGACCTGGCCGCCGGCTTGCCCGATGGCGTCCGGATCGCGCACAAGAACGGCTGGGTACGGGGGGTGCGGCACGGCGCCGGCGTGGTGTTCCCGGACGACGCACCGCCGTACGTCATCGCCGTGTGCACCACCACCGACCTGGCCGACGGTGGCGAGTCCGGCGACGGTGCGGACGACGCCGCGTGCCGGCTCATCGCACGAGTGTCGGCGACAGCCTGGGAGCGCCGCCACCAACTCGGCGGGTAACCGCTACTCCAGCAGTTCGTCGCGCAGCGCCTGAATGATCTGGTCGGTCAGGCCGAGCCCGCCGCGCAGGTACCGGGCAAACGAGCCGTACCGCCGCTCGACCTCCCCGTACGCGGCGTCCAGATATTCCGGCCGCACCTGCAGGACCGGACGCACCGCCTCGACGTCGAGTGACGGCTGACGCGCCTGCATCGCCGCCAGGATGACCTCCTGCAGGCTCTCGGTGAGCTCGTTGGTGCGCAGGTAATCGTCGCGAATCGCGGCCCGGTCGACGCCGAGCGCTTCCAGCAGGATCGCCGACAGCCAGCCGGTCCGGTCCTTGCCCGCACTGCAGTGATAGAGCAGCGGCAGGTTGGCCGGCTGGGCGGCAAGCCGGACGGCGGCGCCGAAGGAGGCGCACGCCGCGTCGTCGGTGACGAACCAGCGATAGATGCCCGCCATCGCCGCCGGCGTGCCCTCCCGCGCCAGCGTCGCATAGCTGGTCAGATCGTGACCGAGCAGCAGGGCGGAGACGTAGGTGAAGACCGGGTGCCGCGGGTCGTGCACCGGCAGGTGCATGACCTGCGGCTCGCCGGCGAGCCGGTCCGGCGGCGCGACCGCCATCTCCGAGCCGTCCCGCAGGTCCACCACGCAGGCGACGCCCAGCTTGCCCAATACCGGCAGGTCGTCGTCGGTGAGCCGGCCGAGCGCCGCGGACCGGATCAGCCGGCCGGCGCGGACCGGGCGACTCCCGGCACCGACCTGACCGCCCAGATCCCGGCTGTTCGGGGCGCCTTCCAGAACCCAACCCTGTGCCCGCATCCGCGTCCCTTCCCCACCCGTCGTATGTGGATAGGGTGCCTCACATGCCCATCGCCGCGGTACGCACCCACCGGCTGTCCGCCCCCTTACACACCCCGTTCGTGACGGCGCTGCGCCGCGCCACCACCGTCGACACGCTCGCGGTCGAGGTCGTCGACTCCGACGGGCGGTCCGGGTTCGGCGAGGCGCCGCAGGTCTGGCAGGTGACCGGGGCGTCGATCGCCGGTGCCCAGGCCTGTGTCGAGAGCGTGTTCGCTCCCCTGCTCCGCGGCCGCGATCCAGACGACCTGGTCGCCTGCTGCCGGCAGGTCCGGCATGCCGTGGCCGGCAACGAGGCGGCGAAGGCGGCCGTGGACGTCGCGCTGCACGACCTGGCCGCCCAGCGGCTCGGCGTACCCCTGGCACGGTTGCTGGGTGGTGCCGTCCTGCGGGTGCCGACCGACATCACCCTCTCGGCCGGCGACGCGGCATCGCTGAGCGGGGCGGCCAGGCAACGTACGGCCGAGGGCTTCGGCGTGCTCAAGGTGAAGGTCGGCACCGACGCCGCCGGCGACGTGGCACGCGTTCGGGCCGTGCGCGAGGCCGCCGGGCCGAGCGTCACCATCCGGCTGGACGCCAACCAGGGCTGGACTCCACGCGAGGCGGTGCGGGTGATCCGCGCCGTCGAAGACGCCGGACTGGGCGTCGAACTGGTGGAGCAGCCGGTGCCGCACTGGGATCTGGACGGCCTCGCCTGGGTCAGCGACCGGGTGGACGTGCCGATTCTCGCCGACGAGGCGGTGTACGGCCCGCGCGATCTGGTGGCGATGATCCGCCGGCGCGCCGCCGACATGGTCAACGTCAAGCTCGCCAAGTGCGGCGGGCTGACGGCGGCCCGCACGTTGCTGGAACTGGCCGAGGCGCACGAGGTGGGCACCGTGGTCGGCTCGATGATGGAGAGCAGCATCGGCGTCGGCGCCGCGGCGAGCCTGGTTGCCGCGTACGGCACGACCGCGGTGTCCGACCTGGACGCGGCCTGGTGGTTGGCGTGGTCGCCGGTACGGGGCGGCGTGCGCTACGACGGCGCGACGCTCGTGCTGCCCGACGAACCGGGCCTCGGGGTCGGCCTCTCCCAATGAGCACGGTTGCCGGACGGGTGATGTCATCTCTACGCTCGATCCACGCGGAAGGGGGAACCGTCGTGACGCTGCAACCCGGCCAGGACGCCGTTGTGCGGGTCGCCGTCGCCACCCTGTGGACCCGGCCCGAGTCCGTACGTCCGATCGACGCTCCGGCGCTGGCCAGCCGAACCGATATTCCCCGATGGATTTCCGGGATGGACGCTGAGCAGCAGGTCGGCGCCTGCGTGCTGAGCCAGCTGCTGCTCGGCGAGCGGGTGCTCGTGGATGAGGTCCGGCCCGACGGATGGGTACGCGTGGTTGCGCTGGAGCAGCCCGCAGCCAGGCTCGACGCGCGGGGATACCCGGGATGGCTCCGCGCGGAGCACCTGGCCCACCCCGACCCCAGTCCCGGCGAGGTCCCGCTCGTGGTCGACGCCACGATCACGCAGCTGCACGCCGGCCCCGGCGGCAAGGTGGTGATCCCGGACATCGTCCTGGGGACCCGACTGTTCGGGCGCGGCGAGGTGCAGGACGGCTGGCGGCCGGTCGGCGCGCCCGGCCACGGCAGAGCGCTCTGGCTGCCTGAGCGGGACGTTGTTCCCGCACCCGACCGGCCCCCGTCGGCGGCGGAGGTGCTCGCGGTGGCCGGCCGGCTGCGCGACGTCGTCTACATCTGGGGCGGCGTGTCGTCGTACGGATTGGACTGCTCCGGCCTGGTTCACCTGGCCTGGCGCCGGTTGGGCGTGTCCCTGCCGCGGGACGCCCACGACCAGGCGCGGGCGACCAAGCCCCTGGCCATCGGCGACGAACGGCCGGGCGACCTGTACTTCTTCGCCCGACCGGGCCGCCCGATTCATCACATCGGCATCGTCACGTCCCGGCCCGACCGCTCCGCCGGCCGTCGGATGCTGCACGCCTGCTACCAGCAGCGGCGCGTGGTCGAGGAGCCGATGCCGGCCGAGCGGGTCGCCACCCTGGTGGGTGCGCACCGGGTCTGAGCCGGACCCGCCCGTACGGCTATCGGGCGGCGCCGCTCAGCTCGCGCCGGCGGTCGCGGGCGGACCGGATGAGGCTGGCCACGGTGGCCACCAGAAGACTGCCGAGGATGACGGTCAGCGACAGCCAGATGGGGATGTGTGGCGCCCAGGACACGTGCTCCCCGCCGTTGATGAAGGGCACGTTGTTGTCGGCGAGCGCCTCGAGCGTGAGTTTCACGCCGATGAAGCCGAGCACGGCCGCCAAGCCCACGTTGAGGTACACCAGCCGGTCGAGCAGCCCGCCGAGGAGGAAGTACAGCTGGCGCAGCCCCATCAGCGCGAACACGTTGGCGGTGAACACCAGGTAGGGCTCCTGCGTGATCCCGAAAATCGCCGGGATCGAATCCAGGGCGAAGATCAGGTCGGTGGTACCGATCGCGATCATGACGATCAGCATCGGGGTGAACAGCCGCCGGCCGTTCTCGCGGGCCATCAGCCGAGCCCCGACGAAGTCCTTGGTCAGCGGGAGTGCCCGGCGACTCCACCGGATGAGCAGGTTCTCCTGGAAGTCCTCCTCGTCCGGCTCGCCCTGCCGGAAGAAGTTGACCGCCGTGTAAATCAGGAAGGCGCCGAAGATGTAGAACACCCAGGAGAACTGGGAGATCAGGGCGGCACCGGCCGCGATGAAACCACCGCGCATGACCAGCGCGAGCACGATGCCGATCAGCAGCACCTTCTGCTGGTACTGCCGGGGCACGGCGAACCGGCCCATGATGATGACGAAGACGAAGAGGTTGTCCACAGAGAGGCTGTACTCGGTCAGCCAGCCGGTGTAGAACTCCCCGGCGAAGCGGGGGCCGGCCGTCAGCCAGATGCCCAAGCCGAAGAGCAGGGCAAGCCCGACGTAGAACGCCACCCAGAGGCTGGATTCCCGGAGGCTCGGCTCATGTGGCCGCCGGCCAATGATCACCAGGTCGATGGTCATCATCGCGGCGAACGCGAGCAGGGTGCCGAGCCAGACCCAGGTGGAAATGTTCAAAGCAGAACCTCCGGCAGGCACGCCGCACCGCCGACAAGGCAGGCCGGTGGCGTGCCTAGAGCGGTGCCGCTGTGGTGACTGTCGGAGGTCTCTTCCACCACCCGCGCATCCGATGATAGGCGAGAGGCCGACGGGGCCGGGTCTAAGACCGTGCTGACGACACCGCCGCGGGGGAATACTCCCCTCCTCGCTGTCAATTCTCGCTCACCGGCTGGCGGTACCGCACCCCGGGGGGTGGGTGTGTTTGCTCTCCATACGCCGTCCTAGGAGGCTAGCTCGACTATCTGGCCAGGAAATCGTCCGTCGGCACGGCCGCTGCAGCCGCTGCAGCGCACCGATTCCCGCCAGCGCCGCGCCGACGGCGGGACACGATCGACGGCATGACCATGACCACGTTCCAGATCGAGCCCATACCGGTGGATCACCTCGATGCGCGGCGCGTACGCCGAACGAGGTCCCGTCCTCGTGCACGCCGAACGATGCGAGGGATACGCGACGCGGGCATCTGGCCGCCGGGCTCCCCGGACTCGCCAGCCTCGGCTCAGCGGACGCCGGCGGTGTCCATGCCGCGCAGCTCCTTTTTCAGCTCGGCCACCTCGTCGCGGATGCGCGCCGCCAGCTCGAACTGCAGCTCCCGCGCCGCGGCCAGCATCTGCTCGTTCAGGTCCTGGATGAGCTGCGCCAGATCGGCCCGGGCCATCCCCTCGCGCGACGTGACCGTGCCGGCGCGGGCCCGGCTGCGGGTCTCCCTCACCGGCGCCTTGCCGCGCGACAGCTGGCGCGCGGCTCCGCCGACCGCACGACCGCCTTCGGTGTCTTCCGCCTCGCGGTAGATGTCGTCGAGAATGTCGTGGATCTTCTTCCGCAGGGGCTCCGGCTTGATGCCGTTCGCCTCGTTGTACCCCACCTGCTTGGCCCGGCGCCGGTTGGTCTCCTCGATCGCGTTGGCCATCGACGGGGTCATCTTGTCGGCGTACATGTGCACCTGCCCCGAGACGTTGCGGGCGGCCCGCCCGATGGTCTGGATCAGTGAGGTGCCAGACCGGAGGAAGCCCTCCTTGTCGGCGTCCAGGATGGCCACCAGGGAAACCTCGGGCAGGTCGAGGCCCTCGCGGAGCAGGTTGATGCCGACGAGAACGTCGTAGTCACCCTTGCGCAACTCGCGCAGCAGCTCGACCCGGCGCAGCGTGTCGACCTCGGAGTGCAGGTAGCGCACCCGGATGCCGTGCTCGAGCAGGTAGTCGGAGAGGTCTTCGGCCATCTTCTTGGTCAGTGTCGTAACCAGCACCCGCTCGTCGCGCTCGGTGCGCACCTTGATCTCGTGCATCAGGTCGTCGATCTGTCCCTTGGTGGGCTTGACCACGACCTGCGGGTCGACCAGTCCGGTCGGCCGGATGACCTGCTCGACGAACTCGCCGCCGGACTGCTGCAGCTCCCACGGTCCGGGGGTCGCGGACAGGAACACCATCTGCCCGACCCGGTCGAGGAACTCATCGAACCGCAGCGGCCGGTTGTCGGCGGCGCTGGGCAGCCGGAAGCCGTGCTCGATCAGCATCCGCTTGCGCGAGGCGTCGCCCTCGTACATGCCGCCGATCTGCGGGATGGTCCCGTGCGACTCGTCGATGACGGTGAGGAAGTCATCGGGGAAGTAGTCGAGCAGGCAGTGCGGTGGATCGCCGGGCTGCCGGCCGTCGATGTGCATCGAGTAGTTTTCGATCCCGGAACAGAAGCCGACCTGGCGCATCATCTCGACGTCGTACGTGGTGCGCATCCGCAGCCGCTGGGCCTCAAGGAGCTTGTTCTGCCGCTCGAGCTCGGCGAGCCGCTCGGCCAACTCGGCCTCGATGCCCTGGATGGCCCGCTCCATCCGCTCGGGTCCAGCAGCGTAGTGTGTCGCCGGGAAGATCAACAGGTGGTCGACCTCGCGCATCACCTCGCCGGTGAGCGGGTGCAGGTAGAACAGCCGCTCCACCTCGTCGCCGAAGAACTCGATCCGCAGGGCGAGCTCCTCGTACGCCGGAATGATCTCCAGGGTGTCCCCGCGTACCCGGAAGGTGCCCCGGTTGAAGGCCAGGTCGTTGCGGGTGTACTGGATCTCGACCAGCCGGCGCAGCAGCTTGTCCCGCTCGATCTCCTGACCGACCCGGACCCGGACGGCCCGTTCGAGGTATTCCTCGGGGGTGCCCAGACCGTAGATCGCCGAGACCGTCGCCACCACGATCGTGTCGCGCCGGGTGAGCAGTGACATGGTGGCCTTGTGCCGCAGCCGCTCGACCTCCTCGTTGATCGACGAATCCTTCTCGATGTAGGTGTCGGTCTGCGGGATGTACGCCTCGGGCTGGTAGTAGTCGTAGTAGGAGACGAAGTATTCGACGGCGTTGCGCGGTAGCAGCTCGCTGAATTCCTTCGCCAGCTGCGCGCACAGGGTCTTGTTCGGAGCCAGGACGAGAGTCGGCCGCTGCAGCCGCTCCACCAACCAGGCCGTGGTGGCACTCTTCCCGGTGCCGGTCGCGCCCAGCAGAACCGTGTGCCGGTCGCCGCGACGCACACGACGCTCAAGATCGTCGATGGCCGCGGGCTGGTCGCCGGATGGCTGAAATTCGCTGACGACCTGGAACCGGCCGTCCAGCCGCGGGATGTCGAGCGCCATGTCATCAACCGTACGCCCGGGGTATGACAGCACATCGGCCACCGGGAGTGTGCGACCGGCTTCGATATCGCGATTGTGTGGCCGGGGTCACCGCGCTACCGTCTAAGGCGTAGGCCGCTCGCGGCGGCCGACCGGATCAGGCGACCGATCTCACATGATTGGTCCAGGTCCGGCACGTTGGTCTGCTGCCCCGGTTAGGTCCGGCGTGCGCACCAGACGTGGTCGCGCGAAAGGCGCTGACCGGCCGCCGCGAGCGCCCTGACCGGCCGCCGCACGGCATGCATATGACGCACACCGGTGGCCCCCTACGTCACCTGCTCCCACCTGTGCCGTTCAACCACCCGTGAGTTCCTCCCCTCCCCCGGCCGGCGGCCGCATGGTGCTGGCCCTCCTCGCGTGCCTCGCCGTCGGATCGGCGGCCGGGCTTGCCGGTGGTCTGGTCACCAGCGCGCCCCCGGCGGCCGATGCGGAGCGGGCGCTGAGCATCACGGAGGCGCGGCGGTTGGCCACCATGCGCCGCGCGAACTTCGAGGACGCGCGTGCCGGCGTACGCGCCGTCGTCGGGTCGCCGGGGGCCGAGACCTATCTCGCGGGATGGGTGGACTGGCGGCGTCCCCTGCTCTACGTGGCCGTGAGCGGTCCGGGCGCGGCGGACGAGCGGGGGCTCCTGCAGGCTGCT
>DASVMV010000368.1:0-3815 GCA_036384155.1 Micromonosporaceae bacterium | reverse complement strand
GGCCCGGCGAGCGGCCGACGGGCGGGGGCGTCGCGACGGCCCGGGGCCGCCGTGCGCTGGCGGTCGCGCTGCTGTTGTGCCTGGCCGGTGCCGCGGTAGCGCTGTTCGGCGCGAGCCGGACCTGGGCGGTCGAACTGACAGCGCGGCCGGCGCCGTTGCCGGTCCTGCGGACCACGCGTACCGGCGGGGATCTCCTGCCGTGGCTGCCCGCGCTGGCCCTGGTCGGCCTGGCCGGCGCGGGTGCCGTGCTGGCCACCCGGGGCGTGGCCCGCCGCCTGCTCGGCGGGTTGCTCCTGCTGGTCGGGCTCGGCATCGCGGCCGGCGGGGCATATGCGGCGGTGGCCGTAGACCGCGGCATGGCCGGTCCTGCCGGACCGTTGCTGTGTGTGGCCGGCGGTCTGACCGTGGCGGTCGGCGGTGCTCTGACGGCCCTCGGCGGGCACCGGTGGCCGGGCCTGGGTGCCCGGTACGAGAGTCCCAACCGGGCCGGCGCGCCGGCGCCCGGGATGGGCGACGGGCGGATGAGCGGGCGGGTCTACGGCCGGGCCACGAGTGAAGCCTGGGACGCGCTGGACCGGGGCGAGGATCCGACGGCGGGGTGACCGCCGCCGCCGGCGCCGCACGGCCGGCACCGCCGCAGCAGCCGCCGCGCCCGACACAGCCGGCTGTCCACGATGCGCATCGATAGGATGCGGTAGCGGAGGGTGACCCGATCCTCACGGCAGAGTCGGCATTATGCCCCAGTCCATAGGCTGCGATGAGCCGTACCCCCGGACGGCCGGACGGGCGGCGCCTCCTAGCATCGGCCCATGGCACCCGACGAGGGGAGTCCGCACGTGACTGGTGAGCATGGTCGGGCGGAGGACGCGGGCGCCGGGCAACGACCGTCCGGCGACGTGCTCGACGAGATCCTGGCCGGGGTGCGGGAAGACGTCGAGCTGCGGCAGCAGCGCGTACCGCTGGAGCAGATCCGGCGGCGGGCGGCGGCGGCACGGCCTCCCCGCGACGCGTACGCCGCGCTCCGTCGGCCGGGCGTCGGGGTGATCGCCGAGGTGAAGCGGGCGTCGCCCTCGCGCGGCCCGCTCGCCGACATCCCCGATCCGGCCGACCTCGCGAGCCTGTACGCCGCCGGCGGCGCGCGGTGCATCAGCGTGCTGACCGAGGGCCGGTGGTTCGGCGGCTCGCTCGACGACCTCGCCGCCGTCCGCGCCGCCGTCGACATCCCGGTGCTGCGCAAGGACTTCATCGTCTCCAGCTATCAGGTGCACGAGGCCCGCGCGCACGGTGCCGACCTGGCGCTGCTGGTTGTCGCGGCGCTCCAGCAGCCGGTGCTGACCGGCCTGCTCGAGCGGATCGAGTCGCTCGGCATGACCGCCCTGGTGGAGGTGCACGACGAGGAGGAGGCCGACCGGGCCCTCGACGCCGGCGCCCGGGTGATCGGGGTCAATGCCCGCAACCTGCGCACCCTCGAGGTCGACCGGTCCGTCTTCGAGCGGATCGCGCCCGGGCTGCCCAACCGGATCGTCAAGGTGGCCGAGTCGGGGGTGCGCGGTCCGCACGACCTGATCCGGTACGCGTCCGCCGGAGCCGACGCGGTGCTGGTGGGCGAGGGCCTGGTGACCCAGAAGAGCCCGCGGGAAGCCGTCGCCGAGCTGGTCAACGCCGGCAACCACCCGGCGACCCCGCGGCCGGTGCGATGACCGGGCCGGCGGGCGGCGTGGCCTCCGGTGGCGGCGGACCGGCCGGGCTGCTGCCCGACCCCACGGGACATTTCGGCCGGTACGGCGGCCGTTTCGTGCCCGAGGCGCTGGTCGCCGCGCTCGACGAGCTGGACCGGGCGTACCGGGAGGCGATGGCGGACGACTCCTTCCGGGCCGAGTTCGCGGCGCTGCTGCGCGACTACGCGGGCGTGCCGTCGCTGCTCTACCCGGCCGAGCGGCTGTCCGCCCAGGCCGGCGCCCGGGTGCTGCTCAAGCGCGAGGACCTCAACCACACCGGCGCCCACAAGGTGCGCAACGTGCTCGGGCAGGCGCTGCTGACCCGGCGGATGGGCAAGCGCCGGGTCATCGCCGAAACCGGCGCCGGCCAGCACGGAGTGGCGACCGCTACCGCGGCGGCCCTGCTCGACCTGGAGTGCATCGTCTACATGGGCGAGGTCGACACCGAGCGGCAGGCGCTCAACGTCGCGCGGATGCGCATGCTCGGCGCCACCGTCGTACCGGTCCGCACCGGGTCGCGCACCCTGAAAGACGCCATGAACGAGGCGATGCGGGACTGGGTCGCCACGGTCGACCGGACGCACTACCTGATCGGCACGGCCGCTGGCCCGCATCCGTTCCCGGCCATGGTCCGCGACTTCGTCCGCGGCATCGGGGACGAGGCGCGCGAGCAGTGCCTGAAGCTGACCGGCGCCCTGCCCGACGCGGTGGCGGCATGCGTCGGCGGCGGATCCAATGCGATCGGCATCTTCGCCGCGTTCCTCGACGACCCGCCGGTCCGGCTGTACGGCTTCGAGGCCGGCGGCGAGGGCGTCACGACCGGACGGCACGCGGCGAGCATCTCCGGCGGCTCCTCCGGGGTCCTGCACGGCGCCCGCACGTACGTGCTGCAGGACGAGGACGGGCAGACCCTCGAATCGCACTCCATCTCCGCCGGCCTGGACTACCCCGGCGTCGGCCCGGAGCATGCCTGGCTGCACGAGACCGGGCGGGTCCGGTACGCGCCGGTAACGGACGCCGAGGCGATGGCGGCCTTCCAGCTGTTGTGCCGCACCGAGGGGATCATCCCGGCGATCGAGAGCGCGCATGCCCTCGCCGGCGCGCTGCGGATCACCCCGGCGCTCGCCGACGAGCTGGGCCGGGAGCCGACCGTGCTGGTCAACCTGTCCGGCCGGGGCGACAAGGACGTCCACACCGCCGGGGCGTACCTCGGCGTCCTGGACTCGGAGCAGATGTGAGCGGGACAAGCGTGGCCGGGGAGCGCGGCATCGGCGGGGTGTTCGAGCGGGCCCGGGCCGACCGGCGGGGCGTCCTGGTGGGCTGCATGCCGGCCGGCTTCCCGACGGTCGAGGGCAGCATCCAGGCGATGCTGGCGATGGCCGAGGCCGGCGTCGACGTCATCGAGGTGGAGATCCCGTACTCCGATCCGGTGATGGACGGGCCGGTCATCCAGCGGGCCAGCGAGATCGCCCTCGCCGGCGGCGTACGGACGGCCGACACGCTGCGCATCGTCGAGGCGGTGGCGGCGGCCGGCGTACCGGTGGTGACGATGACCTACTGGAACCCGATCGAGCGCTACGGCCCGGCGGCGTTCGCCCGCGACCTCGCCGCGGCGGGTGGCACCGGGCTGATCACCCCGGACCTCATCCCGGAAGAGGCGGACGAGTGGCTGGCCGCCTCCGACGCCCACGGGCTGGACCGCACCTTCCTGGTGTCGCCCTCGTCCACCGACGCGCGGATCGCGATGACGGTCGCGCACTGCCGCGGCTTCGTCTACGCAACAGCGGTGATGGGGGTGACCGGGGCGCGGGAGGTCGCCTCCGACGCGGCGCCCCGGTTGGTGCAGCGGGTCCGCTCGGCGACCGACCTGCCGGTCGGAGTGGGCCTCGGCGTCGGCACCGGTGCGCAGGCTGCGGGCGTCGCGTCGTACGCCGATGGGGTGATCGTCGGCAGCGCGCTGGTCCGGTGCCTGCTCGACGCGGCCGACCCCGTTGCCGGGCGCGCGGCCCTGAGTTCGCTCGCGGCGGAGTTGTCCGAGGGGGTGCGGGCCGCCCGGCGGTGACCGCCCCGGCGCTACCCGGCGGCCAGCGCTCGCAC
>DASVMV010000367.1:0-14461 GCA_036384155.1 Micromonosporaceae bacterium | reverse complement strand
CCAGGTGGCGGTCCGTACCACCCTCAATGTCGGTTCGCTCGACCTACTGCACCCCGGCCTGGTCCGCGCGGACCACGAGCTGAACGACGCCGGGAAGCGGCTCATGGATGCCTACGTAGCCCTCGGCTGCGAGCCGACCTGGACCTGCGCGCCATACCAGATCAGTCACCGGCCCGCCCCGGGCACGCACGTGGCATGGGCGGAGTCCAACGCGATCGCCTTCGTGAACTCCGTGCTGGGCGCACGCACCGACCGCTACGGCGACTTTCTCGACATCGCGGCGGCGTTGACCGGGCGGGTACCCGATGCCGGGCTGCACCGCGACCAGCACCGCCGGGCCCGACTGGTGCTGGACTGCGGCGGGCTGCCGCCGCAGCTGTGGGAACAGGAGACGGCGTGGGCGGCCCTGGGCGGCCTGCTCGGCGACCTGGCCGGCACGCAGGTGGCGGCACTGACCGGCGTGCCCGGTGACCTCGCCGACGGCGGGACGACCGAGGACCGGCTCAAGACGCTCGGCGCGACGGCCGCGTCGGCCGGTGGGGTCGCGCTCTTCCACGTGGTCGGGGTGACCCCCGAGGCGCCGGACCTCGACGCGGTGCTGCCGCCCGATGGCGAGGTCCCCACCGTGGTGGTCGACGCCCCGGCCCTCCGCGCGGCCCGTGACCGCTTGAGCACCGCCGGCGGGGGACGGATCGACGCGGTGAGCCTCGGCACCCCGCACTTCTCCGTCTCGGAGTTCGCCCGCCTCGCCACGCTCGTCGGCGACGGGCCGCCCTTCGACGACCGGGTGGCTGTCTACGTCTCGACCAGCCGTGCCGTGCTCGAGGAGGCCGGCCGGCTGGGGTACGTCCAGCCGGTGGTGCGCGCCGGCGCGCGCATCATCACCGACACCTGCACCTACGTCACCCCGGTCCTGCGCAAAGGCATCCGGACCGTGATGACCAGCTCGGGCAAGTGGGCCTGGTACGCACCGGCCAACCTCGGCCTCGACACGGTGCTCGGCAGCCTGGCCGAGTGCGTGGCGTCGGCTCGGGAGGGGAGGGTGGTCCGTGACGAGCGAATGTGGGCGTGATCTTTCCGGCCGCGTCCTGCATCCCGGCGCGGCCGCGGGCGAGCTGCTCGTGCTCGACGCCCCGCTGTCCTTCTGGGGCGGGGTCGATCCCGCCGGTCGCGTCGTCGATGTCCATCATCCGCAGCACGGTGACGTGCTCGCCGGCCGGGTCGTGGCCATGCCCTCGGGGCGCGGGTCGAGCTCCTCCTCGTCGGTGCTGGCGGAGCAGATCCGTACCGGTAGCGCGCCGGCCGCGGTGCTCATGGCAGAGGCGGATGGCATCGTCGTGCTCGGTGCGCTCGTGGCAGCGGAGCTGTACGGCCGGTCCATGCCGATCGTGCAGGTGGCGCCGGACGTGCTCGCCGCGCTGCCGCGCCGCGGACACGTCGAGGTGCGGGCCGAGGACGGCAGCGGCCCCGGCCTTGTGCGCATCGACCTGAACCGCGGCGCCGGCGGGGCGTGAGGAGGAGAGACATGACGGTTGAGAGCGACCCCGAGGTGCATGCCACCGACTACCACACCGCGGGCGAACCGTTCCGCATCGTGACCGCCGGGGTGCCGGAGATTCCTGGAGCGACCGTCCGGGAGCGACGCGAGCATGCTCGTCGCAGCAGTGACGTCGACGGGGTGCGCCGGCTGCTCTGCCACGAGCCGCGGGGGCACGCCGACATGTACGGCTGTTTCCTGGTCCCGCCCGACGACGACGGCGCGCACGTCGGCGTGCTCTTCTGGCACAAGGACGGCTACTCGACCGCCTGCGGGCACGGCACCATCGCGATTGGCGCGTGGGCGGTGGATACCGGTCGGGTGGCGGCCGCCGCGGACGGCGACACCGATGTCGTCATCGACGTGCCGTCCGGCCGGGTGACCGCTCGGGTGACCCGCCGTGACGGCAGGACCGAGCGCGTCATCTTCCGCAACGTCCCCGCCTACGTCCTGGCCCGCGACCTCGCGCTGGAGACGTCGCGCGGTGCGGTGTGCGTGGACGTCAGCTACGGCGGCGCGATCTACGCCTCGGTCCGCGCGTCCAGCGTCGGGCTCACGGTGACGCCCGACTGCTACAGCGAGCTGATCGCCGTGGGCCGGGAGGTGAAGCGGGCGCTGGACGCCACGGACCTGGCCCGGCACCCCGACGACCCGCGGCTCTCCGGCGTTTACGGCACGGTTCTCTACGACGACCTCGGCATGACCCCGGAAGGCCCGCACCAGCGCAACGTCACCGTCTTCGCCGACGGCGAGGTGGACCGCTCGCCGTGCGGCTCGGGGACCAGTGCCCGGCTCGCGTTGCTCGCCGCCGCCGGACGGCTCACCGAGGGTCAGGTACTCATCCACGACTCCATCGTGGGCACCCGGTTTCTGGGACGCATCGCGGAGCGGACCACTGCCGCAGGACGCGACGCGGTCGTCACGGAGGTGGCGGGCAACGCGTTCCGCACGGGGGAGCATGTGTTCGTCCTGGACGAGCGCGACTCGCTCGGCACCGGCTTCGTGCTGCGCTGAGCGAACTCCCGGTAGGGCCGCCGGCCCGATGCCGGTGCCCGGCGGGGTTCGCGGCGCGGCCCCATGGCGGGCGAGCCCGGCTTACGCAGGCCCGCCGGTCAGTCGTCGGCCAGCATCGCCAGGTGCCCCATCACCGTAGGTGTGGCGATGGGCCGTTCAGCGAATGCCCGCAGGTCCGCCTCCCCGATGGAACGACCGGTGTGCCGGGCGGTCAGGCATGCCGTGGCGAAGCCACACACCCGGCCCTGGCACCAGCCCATGCCGGGTCGGGCCAGCAGTTTGATCGTGCGTGGCTCGGTGGCGCCGAGGTTCTTCACGGCATCCCGGATGACTCCCGCGGTCACCTCCTCGCAGCGGCAGACCGGCGTGTCGTCATCCACGTTGTCCAGCACTGCGGCCGGTATCGCGTAGACCCGGTGCAGTAGCGCGGCGAATTGGCGCAGGGCGGCGCGCCGTCGTCGCAGCCGGTCGAGGCAGCCCTGGTTAGGGCCGGCGCCGAGCGACTCGGCCACGGAGTGGCCGGCGAGTTCACCTTCGACGGATGCCAGGTCGGCCCCCCCGACGCCGGTCGACTCACCGGCCGCCCAGACCCCGTCGACGCTGGTCCGCTGGCTGTCGTCCACGTCGACCACCAGGCTCGAGTCGACGTCCAGCCGGGTGGCACAGCCCACTTGCAGGTGCAGCTCGAGCTGGGGAGTGAAGCCCCAGCCAACCGCGAGCACGTCGCAGCCGATGGATCGCTCAGTACGCGCAACCGGTCGCCCGTCTTCACCGAGCCGGGCGACGACGACGCCTTCCAGCCGATCACTCCCGAAGGCGCGAACGACGACGTGCCGGTGCCGGACCGCCACTCGGTGCCGCAGGAGTTGGACGGCGTACGCTGCCGCCTCGCCCAGCTTGCCCGGCGAGCCGAGTACCGCCCGGGGGGAACGGGCGAATGCGAGAGGGGTGTTCGCCTCGATGATCGCCGGGACCCGCGCGCCGTACCGAGCGAGGACGGCGGCGACGGGCAGCAGGAACGGGCCGGTACCGGCCACCACGACCGTCTTGCCGGCGACAACGAGGTGGCCCTTGAGCAGCGATTGCACCCCACCGGCCGTCATGACCCCGGGTAGGTCCCAACCGGGGAACGGCAGTTGCCGGTCGTAGGCGCCGGTGGCGAGGACGAGTCGCCTGGCGTGGATGGTGACCGGCGGCCGGGCATCGCGCTGACGGGGCTCGGCGCCCGTCGTGCAGCGCACCGCCCACCGGTCGTCGGCCTTCGCGATGGACCAGACGTGGTGCCCCGCGAAGCGGGCGAGCCTGCCTGCGGCGGCGTGTTCATCCAACCTGGTGTCGACATCGCTGAAGCGACGCCACGAATGGTGCAGCGTGTGGGGCTTGAAGGGCCCGGCGCCGGGAGCCGGCGACCGCCAGTACTGTCCGCCGGCGCGCAATCCGGCGTCGATCATCGCCACGGTGACCCCGGACCCCGCCGCGGCCAGCGCCGCCGCCAGCCCGGCCGGACCGGCTCCGATGACGGCGACGTCGAAGACAGGTGAGGTCATCGCCCGGTGCCTTCCTGGGTACGCACCTCGTCATCGGGTCGGGCCGGCACTAGGCAGGCCCGCAGCGAGGGTTGGCCGTTGACGGTGACGAGGCAGTCGAAGCAGATGCCGATGCCGCAGAACAGGCCACGGGAGCGCTGTCCGTGGCGGGTGGTGCGCCAGGAGCGGATGCCGGCGGCGGTGAGTGCGGCGCCGATGCTCCAGCCGTCCTGGCACGGGATCGGCGTGCCGTCGAAGGAGATTTCGAATTCGGGTGGCGTGCTCACGCGGCGAACTCCGGGTCGAATCGCTCGGGCCGGAACGGATGCAGCTCGATGTCGGGCTTCGCGCCGGTCAGCGCCTGCGCGATGAGCCGGCCGGTACCCAGGGACAGGCCGATCCCAGCTCCCTCATGGCCGCAGGCGTGATAGAGGCCGGGCGCGCGCGGGTCCGGTCCGATCACCGGCAGGTGGTCGGGGCAGTAGGGCCGGAATCCGCGGTAGCTGCGGATCACCGCGACGTCGCGCAGGACGGGAAACAGCCGCACGGCCCCGGCGGCGAGCTGCCGGAGAGCGGGTAGGGACAACGTACGGTCGAAGCCGACCCGTTCCCGGCTGGCGCCGATCAGCACCGGGCCCGCTCGGGTTCCCTCGACGACGGCCGAGGTCTGCAGGCCGGTTGAGTCGCTCGCGACGTCGGCGACGTAGTCGGCGAGATACACCTTGCGCCGGATCATTGGCGGTAGTGGCTCCGTGACCAGGATGAATCCGCGGCGCGGCGCCACCGGAACCCGTACGCCGGCCAGAGCGGCGAGGTCGGCGGCCCAGGTGCCGGTCGCGTTGACCACCGCACCGCCGGACACCTCACGCCCCGGCGTCCGGATGCCCACGACCCGGTTGCCGTCGCGCAGGTAGCCGGTCACCGGTTCGTGGGGCAGCACGGTGGCGCCGGACAGCCGAGCCAGCCGGAGCAGCTGTGCGGCGGCGAGCATGGGCTGCACCTGCATGTCCTGCGGATACAGGTATCCGCCGACAAGGTCGTCGGCGAGGTGGGGTTCGTGCTTTCGGAGGTCGTGCCGGGGTACGGCAATGGCCTCGATGCCGAACGCCCGTTGCTCGGCCGCCAGCCGCTCCAGGCTGTTCAGCGTCGGCTCGCCCGACGCGACCACGAGCCCGCCCTTGAACTCCAGCTCCACACCGGATCCGAACGTCCGCCCGTTTAGGGGTAGGTCGGACAGTTCGCGCCACTGGCGGTTGGACAGCAGTGCGAGGTCGAGTTCGGGGCCCGGTTCCTTGTCGGAGACCAGGATGTTCCCCTCGCCGGCGCCGGTCGTGCCGCTGACGATTGGCCCACGCTCGACGACGGTGACCGACAGGCCCTCGCGGGCCGCGTAGTAAGCGCAGGCCGCTCCGACGATCCCGGCGCCGATGACGACGACGTCCGCGCTCACGCTTGGTGCCGCGGCGTGCCGGCCCGCTCGGCGATGAAACCGAAGGCGGCGCCGGCGGGGTGCGGGCGGATCTGGCAGTCCGGGCGCGCGCACGTCCCGAGAGCGGGCGGGGCGAGGAGGCCCTGGCTGCTGCCGACGAGGGTTCTGCCGGGGGATTCGGCCATGCACCGCTCCTGTCGTCGCGACGTCTCGAGCCATTGACGAGGCTGTTGTAGTGTGACATTGTACTGGCACATCGTCGAGGGGTCTGGGCGAGAATTCGGTCGAGGTCGTTGACGTCTGACCTCGGGCGATGGCAAGCAGGGCGAGCACGCCGGACGTAGACGGACCACCGGCGCTCGATGACATGGCAGCCGCGGCGCCCGATCGAAACGACAGCAACGGGGACTGACACCGCCCGGCGACGCCGCCGGGCCCTCGACATCGACGATGGGAGCAACGATGCAGCGACAAAAGCCCTGGCACGGGGTGCTGGTGGCCACGGCGCTACCGATGGACGAGCGGCTCGGGGTGGATCTCGACCGTTACGCCGAGCACGTCCGGTGGCTGGCCGCCGAAGGGTGCCACGGCGTGACCCCGAACGGATCGCTGGGGGAGTACCAGACGCTGACCGAGAGCGAGCGCCGTTCGGTCGTGCGCGCGGCCGTGGACGCCGCCCCGGAGGGGTTCACCGTGATGCCCGGGGTCGCCGCCTACGGCGCGCTGGAAGCACGGCGGTGGGCCGAGGACGCGGCCGAGGCCGGCTGCGCGGCGGTGATGCTTCTGCCACCGAACGCGTACCGGGCCGACGAGCGCGCTGTCGTCGAGCACTACCGAGAGGTCGCGAAGGTCGGCGTACCGGTGGTGGCCTACAACAACCCGTTCGACACCAAGGTGGACCTGACGCCGGCGCTGCTCGCGCGGCTGCACGCCGAGCGGCTCATCGCGGGCGTCAAGGAGTTCAGCGGCGACGTCCGCCGGATGTACCAGATCGCCGAGATCGCTCCGGGGCTGGATGTCCTCGCCGGTTCCGACGACGTCACCCTGGAACTCGTCATCGCCGGAGCCCCGGGATGGATAGCCGGATTCCCCAACGCGTTGCCGCGTTCCTGCGTCCAGATGTTCGAAGCCGCCGCCGCGGGCGACCTGGCCACGGCGCTGCCGCTGTACCGACTGCTGCACCCCCTGCTGCGTTGGGACTCGAAGACCGAGTTCGTGCAGGCGATCAAGCTGTCGATGGACATCGTCGGGCGGTACGGCGGGCCCTGCCGGCCACCGCGCGTGCCGCTCACCGACGAGCAGGCACGCATTGTTCGGGAAGCCACCGAGAAGGCGGTCGCCGCCGGGTGCCGGTAGCGGAAGGGTGGTAGTCAATGCGCAGCACACGGGTCTTCCACGCGGTCGACTCGCACACCGAGGGCATGCCGACCCGGGTGATCACCGGCGGTGTCGGCGTCATCCCGGGCGACTCCATGTTCGAACGGCGCCAGTACTTCCTCGACAACCTCGATCAAATCCGGACCCTGCTGATGTACGAGCCGCGCGGGCACTCAGCGATGAGCGGGGCGATCCTGCAGCCGCCGACCCGCCCGGACGCCGACTGGGGCGTGTTGTACATCGAGGTGAGTGGCTGTCTGCCGATGTGCGGCCACGGCACCATCGGAGTGGCGACCGTGCTGGTGGAGACCGGCATGGTGCCTGTCACCGAGCCTGTCACCGAGATCCGGCTCGACACCCCAGCCGGACTGGTCGTCGCAGAGGTGGCGGTCCGCGACGGGCACGCCGAGTCGGTGACGCTCCGCAACGTCGCGTCCTACGTGCACGAGATGGACGCGACGGTGGACGTACCGCAACTGGGCCAGGTGACTCTCGACGTCGCCTTCGGCGGCAACTTCTATGCGATCCTCGGACTCGACGAGCTTGGCATCCCGTTCACGCCCGGGGATGCCAAGGTTCGTCAGCGAATGCTGGACGCCGGCCTGGCCGTCATGGACGCTGTCACCGAGCAATTGAAGCCGGTTCATCCGGAGAACGCGGACATCAGCGGCTGCCACCACGTCTACCTGGCCGCGCCGGGTTCGGACGCCCAACACTCGCGGCACGCCATGGCCATTCATCCCGGTTGGTTCGACCGGTCACCGTGCGGCACGGGCACCTCGGCGAGGATGGCACAGCTGCATGCGCGGGGTGAACTGCCGCTGGACACCGACTTCGTCAACGAGTCGCTCATCGGCAGCCGCTTTATCGGCCGGCTGCTCGCAGAGACGGCCGTCGGCGACCGGCCAGCGGTCCTGCCGGCGGTCACCGGCCGGGCCTGGATCACCGGGACCGCGCAGTATTTCCTCGACCCCACGGATCCGTTCCCCGGCGGCTTCCTGCTGTAACCAACGTTTGCTGTCATCAACCCATGGAGCTCACCGTGTCCGTCGTGCAGTCCGCATCTCCGCAGCACCCAGACGATGTGGTCGTGTCGCTGGCTGAGGCGACCGCCGGCGATGTCGCGAAGGCCGCGCGACTCGCCCGTGACGCGCAGCGCGGATGGAGTGCCGCGACTCCCAGCGAGCGGGCGAACGCGCTGCACGCGGCGGCGGACGCAGTGGCGGTCGCAGCAGACGAATTGGCCGCGCTTGCGGTTCGCGAAGTGGGCAAGCCAGTCGCCGAGGCTCGCGGGGAGGTGGCCCGCTCGGTGGCCATCCTGCGGTACTACGCCCAGCAGGTGTTCGATCCCGTCGGTGCGGTGCATGAGCCGAGCAGCGGGGCGGGCCTCGCCTACACCCGGCGCCGCCCGCGGGGCCTGGCCGGTCTCGTCACCCCGTGGAATTTCCCGCTGGCGATCCCGCTGTGGAAGGCCGCGCCGGCACTCGCCTTCGGCAACGGAGTCTTGCTCAAGCCGGCGCCGCAGGCCACGGCGTGTGCGCTACGACTGGCCGAACTACTCACGCCACATCTGCCCGAGGGGCTGCTCGCCGTGCTGCCAGGCGACGCCGAAGCCGGGCGGGCGGTCATCGAGGCGGCCGACGTGATCTCCTTCACCGGGTCCGCGGCGGTCGGTTCGACGGTCGCGTCGGCCGCAGCGTCCCGCGGCGTTCCGGTGCAGTGCGAGATGGGCGGCCAAAACCCGTCGGTCGTCCTGCCGGACGTCGACGTTGAAGCCGTCGCACAGCAGATCGCCTACGCCGCTTTCGGCTACGCGGGGCAAAAGTGCACCGCCACCAAGAGGGTCATCGTGGTCGGTAACGCGACGCGATTCGCCGACGCGCTGATCGCCGCGACGGAAGCGCTGGTCTGCGGTGACCCGGCCGATCCCACCACCACTGTCGGGCCCGTCATCGAGGAGGGAGCGCGGGATCGGGTGCTCGACGCGAGTGCCGCCGGCGGTCGTGTGCTCACCGGCGGTCGGGCGGGCGCGGACGCGGGCTGGTACGTCGCGCCGACGATCGTGGACACGCTGCCGGCCGATCACCTGCTCGTCCGCGAGGAGGTGTTCGGGCCAATCTGCGCGTTGACTCAGGTCGACAACGTGGCCGACGCGATCGAGGCAGCCAACGACGTACGGTACGGACTCGCTGCCTCGGTATTCACCGCTGACCTGGGCGCCGCGCTGAGGTGCGCCGATGAGTTGGCGGCGGGCCAAATCAAGATAAACGCGCCGACAACCGGCGTGGACTTCTACCTGCCGTTCGGCGGTGAGCGCGATTCCAGCCTGGGCCCGCGCGAGCAGGGCAAGGCGGCGCAGGAGTTCTACACCTCGCTGCACACCGTCTCCGCTGCTGCCCCCGTCCGGGTATGAGTACCGGCGATTCGGACGCAGTCTCGTGCGAAACCGGATGGAGACTCAGGCGGTGATTCCGCTGCCGATGATCGACGGCGCTGCCATCAGGCGGGCGCTGCCGATGCCTGCCGCGATCAAGGTGATCGGGAGCGCCATCGAGGCCGGGCTCGACCCCGAACGGGCGGCGCCACGCGGTATCTCGGCGGTCTCCGCCGGACAAGTGCTCTCGATGCCGGCCGAGGTTGGCGGTCGGGTGGGGGTCAAGCTGGCCAGCGTCGCGCCGGGAAATCCGGCTCGTGGGCTGCCTCGCATCCAGGCGGTGTACGTGCTGATGGATGGCGCGACGCTCACGCCGATCGCCCTGCTCGACGGCACCGAACTGACCAAGCTGCGGACGCCCGCGGTATCCGCCCTGGCCGTTGACCGGCTGGCGGTGCCGCTGGCGGATCATCTCGTACTCTTCGGTACGGGACCGCAGGCCTGGGGTCACGTGGAAGCGTTGCGTGCGGTTCGCCCGATCAGACGAGTGAGTGTCCTCGGCAGAGATCGGCTTCGCACCGCGGCGTTCGTGGAGCGTCTGCGCAGACTCGGCATCGCGGCGGCACCCGCCACCGCCACGGCGGTGAGCGGTGCAGATATCGTCGCCTGTTGCACGACGGCCCGCGAACCGCTCTTCGACGGTCGGTTGCTGGCCGATCACGCCGTGGTTGTCGCGTGTGGCTCCCATGAGCCGATTGCGCGGGAGGTGGATACCGAGACGGTTCGACGAAGCGTGGTCGTGGTCGAATCGATTGCGTCGGCGTGCGCAGAGGCGGGCGACGTGATCATGGCGATGGCCGAAGGTGCGGTGAGCCGCACGGAGGTGGTCGGTCTGGCCGCGTTGATGCGCGGCGAGATCCCCGACGCCGACGGTCCGCGCCTCTTCAAGAGCGTCGGTATGGCCTGGGAAGATCTGATTGTCGCGTCGGCCGTATTCGACCGTTCCGCGGCTACTTCCGGGCTGCAGAAAGGTGCACCATGACCGAGTCGTTGGATCTGCCGTCCCTGGAGGAGCGGCGCAGCGTGCGCGGCGAGGTCACCCACGCCTTACGTGCCGCGCTCGTCGCCGGCCAGATGCGACCCGGGGAGGTCTACTCCGCGCCAACCCTTGCCGCGCGCTTCGGCGTGTCTCCCACTCCGGTCCGCGAGGCGATGCTCGACCTGGTCAAAGAAGGCCTCGTCGAGACCGTGCGGAACAAGGGTTTCCGCGTCACCAAGCTGTCCGACCAGGAACTCGACAACATCACGGAGATACGGCTACTGATTGAGGTGCCCACGACCGTCACGGCGATCGGCGTCGCGACCGCAGACGACCTGGCGCGGCTACTACCGATGGCGCAGCGAATCGTCGACGTGGCACAGGACAAGGACCTTATTGCCTACATCGAGCACGACCGCCGCTTCCACCTGGACCTTCTGTCGCTGGCGGGCAATGCGCACCTGGTCTCGCTAGTTGGCGAGTTGCGGGGCCGGTCCCGGTTATTCGGGCTCACCCGGCTCGCGGAGAGCGGGGAGCTCGTCGCGTCGGCGCGGGAACACCTACAGATGCTCGACCTGATCGCAGCCAAGGACCGCCGAGGCCTGGAACGGTTGATGACCGCGCACATCGGCCACGTGCGCGGCAGTTGGGCAGGCCGGGACGAACATCTCGGACGCCGAGAACGGTAGCTGGGCCCCCGGGACAACCGGAGGCCCAGCGGACCGTCAGTAGCGGTAGATGTGCACCGGGGTGCCGATGCGCAGGATCGACCACAGCCGGTTCATGGCTTGGATGGTCACCCGCACGCAACCGTGGCTGGCCGGATAGGTGGGCACTGAGGTGGAGCCGTGCACGGCGTAGCCGTAGTAGAAGTAGTTCGGCCGCCACAGCAGCCCGAGGGAACTCTGCCGCCAGCCGTCGATGCGGCGGGTGACCGAGAAGTTTCCGCGTGGTGTCGGCGTGCTGGCCGTGCCGGACGAGGCGTCCAGGATGCGCACGACGGCGCCCTGGCGGGTCAGGTACAGCACCTGCTTGCTCAGGTTCACCTCGACGCCATAGCTGGAGTGCCAGTACCGTGCCCGCGGGATCAGGGGCGCGCGGAGGGCCGCCCACGTTTGTGACCCGACGATTCCGTCGCGGACCAGGCCGTTGACCTTCTGGAACGCGACCACTCCGTGGTAGGTCGAGTAACCGAAGTTACCGTCGATCGATCCCACGTCGTAGTGCAGTGCGGTCAGCCGCTGCTGCAGGTACACCACCGCGGAACCCTGCGACCCCTGGCGCAGCACCGGCATGGCCGCGGCCATGGTGGACGTCTGGGGCAGCGTGGTCGCCGCCGTAGCGGGCGGCAGGGTGGTCTGGCCGCGGGCCGCGCTTGGACCAGCCGAAATCAGCAGGCTGCCAAGGCTCACCAGCAGCGCTGCCCAGGCGGCCACGCGCAATGGGTGGTGGCGCGGCCGAATGGCGCCGCGCAGGACGGATGTCATGGTTCCTCCCCTTTCTCGAGCTGCCACGATGCCGACGGTGGGCCGTGGACCAGCTATATAGGACGTGACGCGTGTGCTGCCCCGCTGGTTGCGTCACATACCGGACTTCTGGCGACCCTACGGTCCGCAGCCGGCGGCGAGCCCGCCAGCGCGGGCCCTGCGGCCGGTCACCAGCCTCCCTCCTCAGTGGACTCCCGCCCACAATGCCCGAAGCCCGGGTATCAGATACTCGTACCGGGCGATGTCGGTGCCGGTGAAGGCGCCGACGGCGGCGCTCTCGATGTCGAGTGTGCCGACCACCTCGCCGTCGGCGACCACGGGCACGATCAGTTCGGATCCGGAGTCCTCCTGATTGGCGAGGTACCGCGGATCATTGGCCACGTCGTTGCTGAGGGCGACCGCCCGCGTCCGTACCGCATGGGACGTCAGGCCCTGGGTCGCCGGGAACACCGGATGCGCCGGCGCGGCCGGGCCGCTCCACCCCTCGTTGATGACCATTCCGTCGGCGACGCGGTAGATGCCCACCCAGCGCGCGGACGTGGCGACGCGGATGAGGTCGGCGACAGCCCGGGCCTGGGCCGTCCGCGGCTCTGCGGCTGTTGCGAGCTTGTCCAGCCGAGCCAGCAATGAGTCGTCCATGCGGAAACGGTAGGAGCAGCCTCGTACGCCGCGCCATCGGATAATCGCCGCCTCTCCGGTGCGACATGCCCACGGTCGTCGGTAGGCGGCGGAGGTGGTGGCCGAGTTGGATCAAGCCGGGTTAGTTGGCGGCTGCTACCTACTGAAACGCCCGGTTCCGGTTGCGTTGACCGCGGTCTGGGCGGGTATGCACTCGTGCCGGGGTTCCTTTGCTATATACCCCCGGGCATTAAGCGAAGGAGAACGCCAATGGCGGTGGACGTATCGGTGATCGCGACCTCGTCGCTCGGCGACCGGAGCTACCTCGCCTCGGACGGGGACGTAGCCGTGGTGATCGACCCGCAGCGCGACGTCGACCGGGTTCTGTACCTGGCCGGTTGCTCCGGAGTCCGAATCACCCACGTGGCCGAGACCCACATCCACAACGACTACGTCTCGGGCGGGCTGGACCTGGCCCGGCTGACTGGGGCGGAGTACCTGGTCGCCGCGGGCGACCGGGTCGACTTCGACCGCCGGCCGGTCGCCGACGGCCACATCGTGGCGGTGTCCGACCGGATGCGGCTGCGGGCCATCGCCACCCCGGGCCACACGTTCTACCACCTGTCGTACGTCCTCGACGAGCGAACCGCGGACGGGAAGTGGCCGCCATCGGGGGTCTTCACCGGCGGGTCACTGCTCTTCGGCACCACCGGCCGCACCGACCTGCTGGGCCAGCAGCACGCCGACGAACTGGCCCACCACCAGCACGACTCGGCCCGGCGGCTGGCCGACCTGCTGCCCGACGGCGCCCAGGTCTGGCCGACCCACGGCTTCGGCAGCTTCTGCTCCGCCCGGCAGGCCGACGCCCCGGAGTCGACCATCGGCCGAGAGAAGGCTGCGAACCCGGTGCTGCGGTTGGCCGCCGACGAGTTCGTCAGCGAGACGTTGTCCGGGCTGGACGCCTACCCGGCGTACTACGCCTACATGGGGGTGGCCAACGCCGCGGGTCCCGCGCCGGTCGACCTGTCGCCGGTCGCCCGAGCCGACGCCGCCGAGTTGCGCTCGCGGATGGCCGCCGGCGAGTGGGTGGTCGACCTGCGCCACCGCACGGCGTACGCCGCATCGCACCTCGCCGGCACCGTCGGTCTCGGACTGGACGGGCCGATGTCGACCTGGCTCGGCTGGCTGATCGGCTGGGGTGCCCCCGTCACCCTGCTCGCCGAGACCCCCGACCAGATCGCTGAGGCTCAGCGGGAACTCGTCCGCATCGGCATCGACCGTCCCGCTGCTGCGGCCACCGGGCAGCCCGACGACTGGGCCACCGGCGACGGCGACCTGCGTGAGCTGCCGATCGCGAACTTCGCCGCCCTGGCCGCCGCGCGGGCCGGAAACCCGCCCGCCGGCCTGCCTTCGCCCGATGGCGTGCTCGACGTGCGGATGGGCAACGAATGGCGGGCCGGGCACATCGACGGCGTGGTGCACATCCCGCTGCCCGATCTGCCCGACCGGCTCGCCGACGTACCGGCCGGCGCGGTCTGGGTGCACTGCGGCTCGGGCTACCGCGCCACCGTGGCCGCGTCGCTGCTGGCCAACGCCGGCCGCCGGGTCGTCATCATCGACGACCTGGTCGACCAGGCCGGGCCGGCCGGTCTCGATATGGTGCCGGGTTCCTAGCCCGCGCGCCCGTCCCCATTTCCAACCCCGGTCTCAACGAGGAGGCATGGCGAATCCCCAGACGACCCGCCCGGCCACGATCGAGCGGCCGCCCTGCGGGAGCTGATGGACTCCGGCCGCGCGCCGCGGGTCCTCGACGTCCGCGCGCCGGCCGAGTTCGAGACCGCGCACATCCCCGGCTCCTACAACGTCCCGCTGGACCTGCTGCGCGAGCACCGCGCGAACTGCGCGCCCACCTCGACGACGACGTCGTCCTGGTCTGCCGCTCCGGCGCCCGGGCTGCCCAACCTCACGGTGCTGGGCGTCAGCATCCTGGCCTCGGTGGTCGTACCCCGCGGGCCGGCCCGTTACCGTGGGTCGCGGTCGCGGTGGCCGCTGCCGCGGCG
>DASVMV010000366.1:0-11527 GCA_036384155.1 Micromonosporaceae bacterium | reverse complement strand
CTCGTCGGCGGCCCGGCCACGGTCCACCCGGGGCCGCAGCACCTCGGCCGCGAGCCGGGCCTGGGCCGCGAGCGCCTCGCGCGCCTGAAGTTCCGCCGCCCGGGTCGCGAGCGGCACGGCGACGACGGCGGTGGCCAGCACCGACACCAGGGCCACCGCGCACGTCACGAGGACCGCGCGGGCGGTCAGCGTACGACCGAAGCTGCGCCGCCGCAGGTCCGGATCGGAGAGCACCGGCAGCGGTACGGTGAGCTGTGCCCGGTCAGGCATCGCAGGCGTACCCGACGCCGCGGTGGGTGCGGATGATCGACGCGGCCGAGCCGAGCTTGGCGCGCACCTGGGCAACGTGCACGTCCACAGTGCGGGTGCCGGTGTGCGCCGCGTACCCCCACACGGCGGCCAGCAGTTCCTCCCGGGTGAACACCCGCCCGGGGCGGGCCATCAGGTGGGCGAGCAGGTCGAACTCGGTCGAGGTCAGCCGTACCGGCGCCCCGGCGGCGATCACCGCCCGACGGGCCGGATCGAGGGTGACCGGGCCGACGCTACGCGGCCGCGCCTCGCCGTCCGGCCCGCCGCCCGTCCGCCGGAGCACCGCACGGACCCGGGCGACCAGTTCCCGTGGACTGAACGGCTTCGTGACGTAGTCGTCCGCGCCCAGTTCCAGCCCGACGATCCGGTCCACCTCGTCGTCGCGCGCGGTGAGGAAGAGCACCGGCGTCCAGTCGCCGGCCTCCCGCAGCCGACGGCATACCTCGGTGCCCGGCAAGCCGGGCAGCGCGATGTCCAGCACGCACGCCACCGGTCGCATCCGCCGGGCCGCGGCCAGCCCGGCCGGTCCCTCGTATTCCACGTGCACGCCGAACCCGTCACGGCTCAGGTACAGGCGGATCAGGTCGGCGATCGGCCGTTCGTCCTCCACCACGAGGACGAGTCCCCGGGCCTCCTCGGCGGGCATGCGCCCCATCATGGCCGACCAGCGCCGGCCACCGGGCGACGGGCATGTTCGAGTTCGGTACGGGCCGCCGGCTCAGCGCGCTACGGCCGCGCGCAACCCCGGCGACCGGGTGGGCAGGGAGATCATGCTGGGCTGGTACGGCATCCGGGGGCGGAACACGTGGGTGAGGAGGGCGTCGAGGTGCCACACCTGCTTCGGGTGGCCGACCTTGATGCAGAAGCGCTCCCGGACCCCGTCGACCGCGGTGGCGGCCAGCTCCACCGCCGAGGTCCGGGGATCGGCGTTCCAGTTCACGTTGCTCAGATGCCGCAACTCGGTGTTGAGGTGCAGTCGCAGCCGGTGCAGCAAGCGGCTCTCCTGCGTCACCACGAGCCGCCGGTACGTGATGAGCAGAAGATAGTCGCCGTGCAGCGGGCTGGTCGGGCGGATGCAGCGGGCGACCAGGACGGTGGTGTCGTCGGGCTCGACACAGCGCCGGAGGATCGGCAGATGCCGGGTGACGGTGGGGATGGCCACACCGGTCTCCGCGGCCGCCGGTAGGAACGTACGGGAGAACACCTCCATGCCGGTCTAACGAGAGTTTGCATCTGTCGATGCGGCACGGGATGAAATTGCGGCCGCGGAAGTTCCACGAGAGTTACCGTGCCGATGGAGATCATGTGGTCGACGATGAGGGGAAGCCGCCATGCCCGCGACCGAAGACGCCGCGCGTGACTTGTACGCCCAGCTGCTCGCCGCCTGGAACCGGCGCGACGCCGACGCCTATGCCACCCTGTTCACCGACGACGGCGTGGTGATCGGCTTCGACGGCAGCCAGATGCACGGGAGCGGGGAGGTCCGGGAGCAGCTGCGGACGATCTTCGCCGACCACCCGACCGCCACGTACGTCGCCAAAGTGCGGACGGTGCGGGCCCTCGGCACGCAGGCTGTCCTGCTGCGCGCCATTGCCGGCATGACCCCGCCCGGCGGGTCGGAGCTGAACCCAGCCGTCAACGCCGTGCAGTGCCTCGTCGCCGAACGGCAGGCCGACGGCTGGCGGATCGCGCTGTTCCAGAACACCCCGGCGCAGTACCACGGACGGCCCGGCCTGGTGGCGCAGCACACCGCCGAGCTCGCCGAACTGCCGCCCGGCCAGACCGTCGGCGGATGACGCGTCGGCTACAGCAACTCGAGGATCGTCGCGTTGGCCATGCCACCGCCCTCGCACATGGTCTGCAGGCCGTACCGGATGCCGTTGTCCCGCATGTGGTGCAGCAGGGTGGTCATGATGCGGGCGCCGGAGCCACCGAGCGGATGACCGAGCGCAATCGCTCCGCCGCGCGGGTTGAGCCGCTCCGGCTCGGCCTCGGTCTCGGCCAACCAGGCCAGCGGCACCGGGGCGAACGCCTCGTTCACCTCGTACGCGCCGATCTCCTCGATGCCGAGCCCGGCCCGACGCAGCGCCTTGGCGGTGGCGGCGATCGGCGCGGTCAGCATGATGACCGGATCGTCGGCGACCACGACGGCGGTGTGGATGCGGGCCAGCGGGCGCAGCCCGTGCTGGCGGGCCCATTCGGTCGTGGTGACCGCGAGCGCGGCGGAGCCGTCGGAGATCTGCGACGCGGAGCCCGCGGTGACCACCCCGCCGGGCTTGAACGGCGTGGCCAGTTCGGCCAGCTTGGCCAGTGACGTGTCCCGCCGGATGCCTTCGTCGGCGGTCACCTTGCCGCCGTCGGCGACCGGCACCGGGGCGATCTCGGGATCGAAGGTGCTGGAATCCTGAGCGGCTGCCGCCTTCTGATGGCTGGCCAGGGAGAATTCGTCGAGGCGTTCCCGGGACAGCCGCCAGCGGGCGGCCATCATCTCGGCGCCGACGCCCTGGTTGAACGGCACGAGGTCATCGGCCGCGAAGCCTTCCGCGCCCCGGTAGCGGTCCCGAACCTGGTCGCCGTACGGCTGGCCACCTGCGGCGCTGGCGCCCATCGGCACCCGGGTCATCGACTCGACGCCGCCCGCCACGGCCAGGTCCGCCTGACCGGAGATGACCGCGGCCGCCGCGAAGTGCACAGCCTGCTGGCTCGACCCGCACTGCCGGTCGAGAGTGGTGCCGGGCACGGACTCGGGCCAGCCGGCGGCCAGTACCGCGTTGCGGCCGACGTTCCACGCCTGGTCGCCGACCTGGGAGACACAGCCCCAGACAACGTCGTCGACATCGGCCGGGTCGATTCCGGTGCGCTCGGCGAGGGCCCGCAGGACGTGGGCCGACAGGTCGACCGGATGCACCCCGGCCAGCCCACCCCGGCGCCGGCCGACGGGTGTGCGGACCGCGCCGACGATGACTGCATCTCTCATGAGCTACTCCCCGGTAACCGCGCCTGGAGCGATCGTACGTCGGTCCCGGTAGGCGGTCACCCCCCGGTGGGCGGTCAGCCCGCGGCCACCCGGACGAGCACCAGCAGCATCAGCAGAAGCAGCACGGCGCCGGCGCCGGCGGCCTGGACGAGCGTGCGCCGGGCCGGCGGGGCGTAGGCGAGGACCGCTCCGACCATGGCGCCGGTCAGCAGGCCGCCCAGGTGCCCGGCGATGGAGATGCTGCTGATCGTGAAGGTCAGCACCAGGTTGACGACGAGCACACCGACGATCGCCGACGTGTCCCGCCCCAGCCGACGCAGGATGATGAAGAACGCGGCGAAGAGCCCGAAGATCGCCGTTGACGCCCCGGCCGCGAGCGAGTTCGGGCTGATCACGTACGCGGCCACGTTGCCGCCGAGCCCGGCCAGCAGGTAGAGCCCAAGGAACCGGGCCGGGCCGAGCACGGCCTCCAAGGTGCGGCCGAGCACCCACAGCGCCCACATGTTGAGCAGCAGGTGGATCAGGCCGTAGTGGATGAACATGGCGGTGACCAGGCGGTAGATGCCGCCGTCCGCGATGCCGGGATACACGTGCCCGAAGGCCGGGAAGGCGCCGAGCAGCACCTGGTTGTCCCGGGACAGGGTGACCGACGGGCCGACCACCCCGCCGACGGCCTGCAACCACGAGGCGGTGGTGAACAGCCCGCGACCGAGCAGCGCCCCGCCGCCGGCCACCGCGGCACCGATGACCGCGACCAGGACGTTGATGGCGATCAGCGTCTTGGTGACGTAGCCCTCGCGCCCGGCCGCACCGCCACCGAAGGCGGTACGGACCGGCCGCTGGCTACGCCGTCCCTCAGCCACGCATTCTGGGCACTGGTGCCCGACCGCGGCCCCGCGCATGCAGTCGGGGCAGATGGGACGGTCGCAGCGGGTGCACCGGACGTAGGTTTCGCGTCCTGGGTGCCGATAGCACACCGGGGCCGTGGGGGGTGACTCGCTCACGCCGGGACTCCTGTATCGGGGCGCTTGCTCATGGCAGCAAAGGTACCCTGGCGCGCCACCCAGCCGGTGCGCCTGATTCTCAGGCGGGGGTGCGCTCGATCTCGACCCGCTCGATCACCACGTCCTTGACCGGCCGGTCGCCGGGGCCGGTCTGGGTATTGGCGATACTGTCGACGACCTTCGCCGACTGCTCGTCCGCCACCTGACCGAAGATGGTGTGCCGGTGGTTGAGATGCGGCGTCGGCGCAACGGTGATGAAGAACTGCGACCCGTTGGTGCCCGCGCCTGCGTTCGCCATCGCGAGCAGGTACGGCCGGTCGAAGCGCAGCTCCGGATGGAACTCGTCGGCGAACTGGTAGCCCGGTCCGCCGCGGCCGGTCCCCGTCGGGTCACCCATCTGGATCATGAATCCACTGATCACCCGGTGCGAAATCGTCCCGTCGTAGTAGGGCCCGCTGCCGCGCTGACCCGTGCGGGGATCGACGTATTCCCGGGTGCCCTCGGCGAGTTCGACGAAGTTGCGGACGGTCTTCGGCGCGTGGTTGGGAAGCAGTTCCAACCGGATCGGGCCGGCGTTGGTGTGCAGGGTGGCGTAGACAGCCTCGGCCACGGGTACTCCTCGATTGTTGGTCAGGTTCCATGCGGATCCTCCCATGTGCCCGATCCGCCCGTGCGGAGGCACCGGAAGGTGGAGGATGTCCAAGAAGAATCACCAGGAGGTGGAGATCGTGTTCGGACTACGGAGGCGTAAGGCGCACCGCGACCTCGTCAGGGCCGAGCTGGGCGAGAGCTTCGACCATTTCCGGCAGGCGGCGACCCACGCGGCCAGCGGCGTCGGCGCCACCGTCGGTCCGCGAGTGCAGGCCGCCCGGGGGCACGTCGGGCCGGCTGCGACGCGGGCCCGGACGTCGGCGGCAAAGGGCTGGGAGTCGACGATGGTCCGGGTCGGCCCGCTGGCCGTCGCCGCTGTCGACGGCGCCCGACAGGCCGGCACGGTCACCCGGAAGGCGAAGTCGGTGAAGGCCATGCGGAAGAACAAGAAGGCGCGCAAGTCGGGTCGCTGGTCAAGGCTGGCCGGCCTGGCGGCGGCCGGCGCGGCGGTCGGCGCGGCAAGCGCGTACGCGCTGCGCCGGCGCAACCAGCCGCGCTGGGACGAGTACGACCCGGCGCAGGCCCTGGACGCCGTCCGCACCGAGGCGGGTTCGGCACCGGGCGGCGTCAAGGATGTACCGGCCGAACCGGGCGAGACCACGCCGGGCGCTGTGCAGGCAACCACCACAGGCCAGCCGGGCGAGGTGCTCGGCGACGTGCCGACGACCCGGATCACCGGCAACTGACCGTGCCATCGGGCGCGGCGTGGGGGCTCCCCGCGCCGCGCCCGACCGTATCCGGCGCACGCCGCTGCTTGCGCCAGTCAGAGCCAGCCGTTACGGCGGAACCACCGGTAGAGGCCGAACGAGATCGAGAGCGCCACGGCCCAGACGCCCGGATATCCGAACTTCCAGTTCAGCTCGGGCATGAACCTGAAGTTCATGCCGTAGATGCCGGCGATCGCCGTCCAGACCGCCGCGATACCGGCCCATGCCGCGATCTTGCGCATGTCGTTGTTCTGCTCGACGGTGACCTGCGCCAGCCGCGCCTGCAGGATCGAGTTGAGCAGGTCGTCGTACGACGTCACCTGCTCCACCGTCCGGGTCAGGTGATCCTGGACGTCGCGGAAGTAACGCCGGATCTCCTTGGACACCTCGCGGTTGGTCTGCGCGGTGATCATCATGAGCGGACGCTGCAGCGGACCCACGGTCCGGCGGAACTCGACCAACTCCCGCTTCATCTGGTAGATCCGCTGGATCCGGCCCCGGGTCTGGCGGTCGAAGACCTCGGTCTCCAGTACGTCCAGGTCGGCCTCGATCTGATCCGCCACCTCCATGTAGAGATCGACGATGCGGTCGGTGATCGCGTACGCGACCGCCCACGGACCCTGCTGGAGAAGGTCCTTCCGGGTCTCCAGGTCGGCCCGAACCGGCGACAGCCGGGACGCGTCGCCGTGCCGGACGCTGATCACGAAGCACGGGCCGATGAAGAGCATCACCTGCCCGGTCTCGACCACCTCCGAGGTCTCGGTCAGCTCGCTGTGCTCGATGTAGCGGGCGGTGCGCAGCACCAGGAAGCTGACCTCGCCGAAGTGCTCCAGTTTCGGCCGCTGCTGGGCCTTCACGGCGTCTTCGACGGCGAGTTCATGCAGGCCGTACGTGCCGGCGATGTCGGCCATCTCGGCCTCGCCCGGCTCGTGCAGACCGAGCCAGACAAAAGCTCCCGACCGGCCGCGTGCCTCATCCAGCGCCTCCGCAGGGGTCCACTGGCCGGGTTGACGGGCGCCGTCGACGTACACGGCGCAGTCGACCACCGCGCTGCCGCCGGGCGCCGTGCCGGGGCGGGCGGCCGGTGGCGTCGTGTCGGCATTGAGGATGCGACTGACCGCCTGGACCGGGCGGGACCATGCGCGTGACCGCTGTCGGCCGCCTCCGCCGGCTTCTGCGCGGGTCTGATCCACCATGTGCCCTCCCTTCCGCGACGTGCTCTACATGGTTGCGCGTTGCAGGCTACGCCGCGGAACGGCTGTTGCACGCTGAGGCGCTACCGCCACGGTGCGGTGGGTTGTCTGCCGGGCGGTGGATCAGCCCCGTACGGACTCGACGGCCGCCGCCAGCCGGCGGACGCCCTCCTCGATCCGCTCGACGGTAACCGCCGAATAGGCCAGCCGCAGCGCGTGCTCGCCACCGTCGAGAAGGAAGTCACTGCCCTTGACCACCGCCACACCACGGGCGGCGGCGGCCGGCACGAGCCGGTCGACGTGGACGTCCTGGGGCAGCTCCACCCAGAGGAAGTAGCCGCCGTTCGGCTCGGTGAAGCGGACCCCCGGGATGTGGGTGCGCAGGGCGGCCGCGAGGGCCCGCGCCCGTTCGGCCAGTGCCTGACGGACCGTCGCGATCGACCGGTCGAGGCGGCCGGAGACGCAGAACTGGTACACGATCGCCTGGGCGACCATGCCGGGCGAGATGTACAGGTTCGTGGCGCGCTTGGCGATTCCGGCGATGAGTTCGGGCGGCCCCACCAGGTAGCCGACCCGCACGCCCGGGCACACCGTCTTGGTGAAGCTGGAGGCGTGGACGACCACATCGTTCCGGTCGAGCGACAGCATCGAGGGCAGCGGCTCGCCCCGGAACCGGATCTCGGCGTACGGGTCGTCTTCGAAGATCGTGAACTGGTACTCGACGGCCAGGTCGAGCAGCGCCCGCCGCTTGTCCAGGGACAGGGTGACTCCGGCCGGGTTCTGGTAGTTCGGGATGATGTGGGCCAACCGCGGCCGTACCCCCGACTCCAGCAGCTTGCGCAGTTCGTCGGTGTCCACGCCGTCCGGCTGCAGCGTCACCGCGTGCAGGTCCCCACTGAGCTGGCGCAGGTTGAGCAGGGTCCGGTCGTACGTCGGGCGCTCCACGACGACCGCGTCGCCCGGGCGGATCAGCTGGTCGAAGAGGAACGCGTCGGCCTGCAGCGAGCCGTTGGTCACCAGCACCTGCTCGGCGCTCACCCCGTGCCGGGCCGCGATCCACTCGCGCAGCGGGGGGTAGCCCACCGACGTCCCGTACGCCGTGATCCCGCCCGGGTCGGCCTCGAACGCGCCGACCGCGGCCGCCTTGAGCCCGTCAACATCGACGATGTCCAGCGACGGCGCCCCGCGGGCGAAGGAGATCGGCTGCTCCGAGGTCATGGCTACTCAGCGTACGGCCGCCGCGCCGGCCGTGTGGGCGGGTGGGTCGATGTCCACGTGCTGAGCACCGGCGGGTTTAGGCGAGCGCCACATGACCCGCTTCGGGCTCCCGGTTGGCGGCCCAGACCCGCATGATGTCGCGGACCGAGATCACCCCGAGCACGTCGCTGCCGTCCATGACGACGAGGTGCCGGAAGCCACCGCGGGCCATCGCCGCGGCGGCCGTCACCAGCGTCCAGTCCGGGCCGGCGTAGACCACGTCCCAGGTCAGATGGGCCGCGGTGCGCTCGACGTCGCAGTCGAGCCCGGCGCCGATCGCGTTGAGCACGTCGCGCTCGGTGATGATGCCCACGCCCTCCGATTCGGGGTCGATGACAACCGCCGAACCGACCCGCCGAGCGGACATCATCCGCGCCGCCTGCCGCAGCGTGTGGTCGGGACCGATCAGGAGGACTTCGTGAGACATGGCATCGCGAACCTGCATCTGGCATCACCCCTGGATCGCACGGTACGGACATAATGGACGTCCGGCGGTCCAACCACAAGACCTCGCGGCTATCCGGTGCGCGAGGTGACCGAGGTGACCGAGGAGACGGGGCGGGCAGGTTCGCAACTTGGGACGGTAGGCGACCTGGCCGCGCTGCCCGGTCCCCTGCCCGGGTGACCGTCGGAGCAGCGCAGCGGCGATGCCGTTACCCCGGGGCTATCCTCGCGGGGACCGAACGCGAACGCGAGGAGAAGTGCAGCATGATCGGATTGGTGCTGGCCGCCGGCGCCGGGCGCCGGCTGCGGCCGTACACCGACACGCTGCCCAAGGCGCTCGTGCCGGTCGACGGCGACACCACGATCCTGGACATCGCGCTGCGCAACCTCGGCGCCGTGGGACTCACCGACGTCGTCCTGGTCGTCGGGTACGCCGCGGGAGCGGTCGAGGAACGGGTCGACACCCTGCAGGACCGGCATCACGTCAAGCTCACCCTGGTGCACAACGACCGGGCCGAGGAGTGGAACAACGCGTACTCGCTGTGGCTGGCCCGGCACCACTTCGCGCAGGGTGCGCTGCTGGTCAACGGCGACACGGTGCACCCGGCGAGCGTCGAGCAGACCCTGCTCGCGCGGCGTGGCCCGGGCGTCCTGCTCGCGATCGACACCGTCAAGAAGTGCGCCGACGAGGAGATGAAGACGGTCTTCGACGAGCGCGGCCAGCTTACGAAAATCACCAAGCGGATGGACCCGACCGAGGCGTACGGGGAATATATCGGCGCCACGCTGATCGAGCCGCACGCGGCGGCCGGCCTCGCCGCTGCCCTGGAGGCGACCTGGCGGCGCGACCCCGACCTCTACTACGAGGATGGCTATCAGGAGTACGCCGACCGTGGCGGCGAGGTACGCGCCGCGCCGATCGGCGACGTGCCCTGGGTGGAGGTCGACGACCACACCGACCTCGCCCGCGCCCGGGAGATCGCATGGCGTTACTAGCCCGCACGGTGACGACTCCGCTGGCGATCGAGGTCCGCCGGGGCGCGGTCGCCGACCTCGGTTCGCTGCTGGCCGACCGCCGGATCTCCGCCGGCGGCGACGTGGCCGTCGTGGTCGGCCCGGGCCTGGGCGAGAAGATCGTCGAGCTGATCCGGCCGACCCTGGGCTCGGCGGACGTTTTCACCGTGGCCGGCGGCAGCGTCGACGCGGCGCTGGAACTCGGCGGCAAACTGCGCGCCCGCTCGTACGACGCCGTGGTCGGCATCGGCGGCGGAAAGACGATCGACACGACCAAGTACGCCGCCACCCGCTACGGCATTCCGATGGTGACCGTGGCGACCAGCCTGGCCAACGACGGCATCGCCTCCCCGGTCGCCTCGCTCACTCACGACGGTCGCAAGGGCTCCTACGGGGTGCACATCCCGATCGCCGTAGTCGTCGACCTCGACTTCGTGGAGAACGGGCCGGACCGGCAGACCCAGGCCGGAATCGGTGACGCGGTCAGCAACCTCAATGCCGTGGCCGACTGGGAACTGGCGCACGAGGTGCGCGGCGAACCGGTCGACGGGCTGGCGGTCACGCTGGCCCGCACTGGAGCGGAGGCGCTGGTCAACCACCCCGGGAAGCTCACGGACGACGCGTTCCTCACCACGCTGGCCGAGGCGCTGATCCTCGGCGGCATCTCGATGGCCGTATGCGGAAGCTCCCGGCCGGCCAGCGGCGGCTGCCACGAGATCTCGCACTCCATCGACCACCTCTTCCCCGGCACAGGGTCCCACGGCGAGCAGGCCGGGCTGGGCGCGCTGTTCTGCACGTTCCTGCGCGACGACCTGGAACGCTTCGGGCAGCTCGCCCGGTGTCTGCACCGCCACGGGCTGGCTACGCGGCCCGCCGACCTCGGTCTGACCGACGACCAGTTCGCCGAGGCGGTCGCGTATGCCCCGCGTACCCGGCCGGACCGCTACACCATCCTCGAACACCTCGACCTCCGGCGGGCCGAGATCCGCGACCGGCTGGCAGACTACGGCGATGCACTCGGCTACCACCTCGCCTGACATGGCCCGGCCGACCGCGGCGGACTTCTACCGCACGAACCGGGGCGGCGGCCTGTTCAGCGAGTCGATCAGCCAGCGACTGGGTGCGGCCATCGCGGTGGCGGCGGCCCGGTTGGGGCTGCGGCCAACCGTGTTGTCGCTGGTCAACCTCGTGCTCGGACTCGTCGTGTCGGCGGTCGTCGTGATCTCGGCCGGCGCGGTGGCTACCGGCGACCTGCCGGCCTGGCCGGTCGGGCTGCTCGCGCTGGTCGGCTGGCAGATCGCGTACGCGTTCGACTGCGCCGACGGGCAGTTGGCTCGGGTGACCGGGCAGGGGACGCCCGCCGGCGCGCGCCTCGACGTGCTGTGCGACGTCGCCGCGCAGATCGCGTTGGTGACCGCGCTGTCCGCGGTGGCGGTGGCTCAGCGGCCGGCGACCCCGGCCTGGCTCGCGGCCGCCTTCGGCGGCACCTGGATGGTCAACCTGGTGACCTCGGTGATGCAGTCCGGCCCGAACGCCACCAGCATGGTGACGTCCACGTCGCTGTCCGTACGCGTGGTCAAGCTGATCCGCGATTACGGCGCGGTGATCTTCCTGGCGGGCCTCGTGCTGACCCTCGTGCCGGCCTGGACCTTGTGGCTCGTCGTGGCGTTCACCGCGGTCAACGGCGGCTTCCTGCTCGCCAGCATCGCCTTCTCGGCGCGGGCCGCGCTGCGCTGACACCCGCGCCGCCGCCCGACCCGACGCCCCTCGCGTCGCGATCTAGGGCAAATGGCCGTTAGAGGAGATCAACTAACAGCGATTCGCCCTAGATCGGCGGGGGAGTGAGGTCAGGCGGCCAGGCCGGCATAGACGTCGATCAGCTGCTTCGTGACCACGTCGGGGTGGAAGGTGCGCTCGTAGCGGGCACGTGCGGCCGGGGCGAGCGCGGCGGCGCCGGCGAGCGCCGCCGGC
>DASVMV010000365.1:0-2308 GCA_036384155.1 Micromonosporaceae bacterium | reverse complement strand
CAGCTGCGGTGACGTCATCTGGGTCGTATCCGACCGCGCCCAGCGACCGCAGCAGGGCCGTCAATGCTCCCAACGGCGGTAGTGGCGGCTCCGGTCCGTACCCACGCAGGTCGAGGTGCAGCTGACCGTCGGGAAACTCCCCGCCCACGCGGTGGCCCCAGTGCACCGCCAGCGCGGTCTTGCCGGTTCCCGGCGCCCCGGTGATCACCACCGTCGCGGCGGTGGCCGCAGTATGCTCACAACGCGCGCCGCGGCCGGTGGCACCGCCGGGACGTGCGGCCAGCTCGTCGAGGCGGCGTAACTGCTCAGCGCGCCCGCCGAACAAGGGGGCGGCGGCCGGCAGCTCGCGCGGAACGGGCGGCGCGGTATGGGGTGCGGGGTGTGGTGGTGGGGTACGCGCCGCTGTGGTAATCGCCAACACGCCGTCGAGGTCGGCGGTGAGCAGCCTGGGGTCGCTTCGCAGCATCGCGTCGTTCAATGCCTGGAGCGTCGCGCCGGGTTCCAACCCGAACTGGTCCACCAGCGCGGCGCGGACCGTCCGGTACACGTCCAACGCTTCCGCCAGCCGACCGTCCCGGAACAACGCCAACATCAGCAGGGCGTGCAGCTGTTCCCGGATCGGGTGGGCATCGGTCATACAGCGAAGTTCTCCGATCACCTCCGCATGCCGTCGCAGCAGCAGGTGGAGTTGCATGAGCCGTTCGAACGCGACCAAAAGCCGTTCTTCGATCCCGTGTGCCGCGCTGGACAGATACGGGGTTCCCAGGCCGTCCAACGCCGGTCCACTGCGCAGGTCGAGTGCCCTACCGAGCGCCTGCGCGGCTCCGGCCGGGTCACCGGTGGCGAGCAGACGATCCGCCAGGGCGGTCAACGCGGTGAAGCGGTCCTGGTCCAGTTCGTCCGCGCCGGGTCGGATCACGTATCCACCGCCGACCGTACGGATCAGGCCACCGGTCGCGGGCACGGGCACGGGCTCCAGCGCACTACGCAGTTTCGAGATCCGGTTCTGTATCTGCGACCTTGCTCCTGCCGGTGGATTGGGTCCCCAGGTCGCCTCGACGAGCTGGTCGATGGAGACCACACGCCCGGCGCTGAGCAGCAGGGCGGCCAGGACGGCCCGGTTGCGGGCGCCACCGATGACCAACGGACGGCCGCCCACCGTGACGCCGACCGGCCCGAGGATGCGGAAGTCGGTCGGACCGACCGCTCGTTCTGCGACCTCCGGCGATGCCTGCCAGGGCGATGACCTCATGCGACATCCTCCCTCACCCTGCGCGGTGCCCTGATACACGGGAATGATGAGCCGGATGTCGGGAGAGAAGCTTTCAGAAACCTTGAATCCATCATCGTCGAACTGGTTAGATCGCATATCAACGCTGATGACACCTGGTCAGCACCGCTGGAGGCAGGGTGGAGTTCCGGTTGCTCGGGCCCTTCGACGTCGTGGCGGCGGGCTCCAGCGTCGACCTCGGGCCGCCGAAGCAGCGCGTCCTGCTCGCCGGTCTGGCGGTCGACGCCGGCCGGCGGGTCTCGCCGGTGACCCTCATCGACCGGATCTGGGACGGCACGCCGCCCCGAGAGGCCACGAACGTGCTGCACACGTACATGTCCAGGATCAGACGAGTGCTCCGGACATCAGCAGGAGCCGACGCACCGGCCACTGTCGAACGCAACGCCGCCGGCTACCGCCTCGTGGTCGACGCGGAGAATGTGGACCTGCGGCGCTTCTCCGCCCTCGCCGACCGGGCCAGGGCGCTGCGACCCGGCGACCCGCAGCGCGCCGCCCTGCTGGGCGACGCGGTCCGGCTGTGGCGGGGGGAAGCGCTGGCCGGGTTGCCCGGTGCCTGGGCAGCGCGGGTCCGGCAACGGCTGCGCGAACAACGGCTCAACGTCGTGACCACCTGGGCCGAGGCCGAGCTTGACGCGGCCCGGTACCCGGACGTACTGGAGGTCCTGGAGGAGCTCGTCGCCGAGAATCCGCTGGTGGAGTCGCTGATAGCGCTGCTGATGCGCACGCTGACCCTGGCCGGCCGCGACGCCGAGGCACTGGAGGCCTTCGCCCGGATACGGCAGCGCATCGCCGCCGAACTCGGCACCGAGCCGGGGCCGGATCTGCGTGCCCTACACGCGATGCTGCTGCGGGGCCGGGCGTCCGGCGCCGAGACGATCCAGCCCAGGCCCGACCGGCACCCCGCGCCGGTCAGCCGCGCGCCGCTCAGCTCCGCACCGGTCAGCCCCGCACCCTTCAACGCCGCGCCGATCAGACCGGCGCAACTGCCACCCGAGGTGCACGGGTTCACCGGCCGGG
>DASVMV010000364.1:0-15194 GCA_036384155.1 Micromonosporaceae bacterium | reverse complement strand
CCACCAGCAGAGTGATCGCCAGAGCGGACCACCGGACCACCCACCGTGGCTCGGTGGGCTTGCGAACCAACACGACGAAACCGACGAGCAGTACCGCTATGAGCGCGCCAACCATTACCAGACCGATCATGGCTACTCCTTGATCGCGCGCAGCTGTTCATCGGGGCCGTCACGGCCGCCTCTTCTGTCGAGGCGAACTTGGCGATCGTGGAGCGGGTGACGGGAATCGAACCCGCACTGTCAGCTTGGGAAGCTGATGTTCTGCCATTGAACTACACCCGCGAGCGGCACCACTGTACCTGGTCGGCCGAGCGGACGCATGCGCCTACCTCGGCGCTCGATCAGGAGGTGGACCGCCGGCGGCCGGTGGGGCACCCCGACGGCTCGACCGAACTGGGACGCGACCGCGCGCGGGCGCCGCGCCGGCGGGTAACGGATGGAGTTCTGTCGCCCGCCGGGTCCAGCCACACCTGCACCTCTGGCCGGCCCGGACGTCCGCCGGCCAGTGGAGTGGCACCGCCCGTGCCGTGCCGGGCGAGCATCGCGACCTCGACGCTGAACTCGAAGAGCCGCCAGTCGACCTGGGAGGCGGCGTGCAGGTTGCGGGCGAGTTGGTCGACCTGCGCCGGGTTCGTGACCGCACGCGCCCGGCCGGCCAGGTACGCCTCGTCGTCGCTGTCTTCAGGTGGAAAGGAGTGCAGCGCGTATCGCCCGTCCCGCTCAAGATCGCGCCGCTTCGGCGAGTCGACGACGAAGCAGAAGAGGCCGCTGTCGGTGATCACCGGCGCCACGGGGTGGACCCGCGGGCCGCCGTCCGCGCGCACGGTCGCCAGATAGCCGAGACCCGGCCCGTACTGCTGGAGGAGGGCGGTGATCGCCGCGGCGAGGCGCGGCTCGTCGGCGACGAATTCGGACCAGGATGCCATACCCGGGAGTCTATCGAACATATGTACGAGATCGGTAGTCGAGGGCGGACGCCGGCGAAAACCCGGCAGGGCCCCGAGCGGCTAGGGTGGCACCGTGCTGCTCTCCGACCGCGACCTGGTCAACGAGATCAAGGCCGGCGCCCTTGCGCTGGAGCCGTTCGAGCCCGCGCTGGTGCAACCGTCCAGCATCGACGTACGCCTGGACCGGCTCTTCCGGGTGTTCAACAACCACCTCTACACGCACATCGACCCGGCGGTGCAGCAGGACGACCTCACCGCGCTGGTCGAGGTGCCGGACGGCCAGCCGTTCGTGCTGCACCCCGGCGAGTTCGTGCTCGCCTCCACGCTCGAAGTGATCTCCCTCGGCGAGCAACTCGCTGGCCGGCTCGAAGGCAAGTCCAGCCTCGGCCGCCTCGGACTGCTCACCCACTCGACCGCGGGGTGGATCGACGCGGGCTTCAGTGGTCACGTCACGCTGGAGTTGTCCAACGTGGCCAACCTGCCGATCACGCTCTGGCCCGGGATGAAGATCGGCCAGCTGTGTATCTTCCGGCTTTCCTCACCCGCCGAGCATCCGTACGGGTCGGCGGTGTACGGCTCGCGCTACCAGGGCCAACGCGGACCGACGCCGAGCCGGGCGTGGCAGAACTGGCGGATCTGGCCGACGCGCTGAGGCGCTGAGGCGCTGAGGCGCTCAGCAGCGAGCGTCCTCCCGGCCAGGCTGGCCGGGAGGACGCTCGCCGGCCTGCGCCGGGCACGCGACGGGGGGACACGTGCCGGGCCTCGGCCGCGGGGGGTGGGTGATGCTAGCCAGGCCGGCCGTAGCTGTTGATCGGCCCGCCGTCGATCCGCCGCATCTTGACCGGCTCACCGGCCTGGGACGCGTGCACGATCCAGCCGTTGCCGGCGTACATGGCCACGTGGTGCAGGTCGCTGTAGTAGAAGACGAGGTCGCCCGGCCGGAGCTCGGACCGGCTTATGTACGGTATCGACCGGCGCTGTGCCGCCGCGTTGTGCGGTAGGTAGACACCGGCGTGGGCCCACGCGCTCATGGTCAGGCCCGAGCAGTCGTACGACCCCGGTCCGTCGGCACCCCACACGTACGGTTTGCCGATCTGCGCGCAGGCGAACGTGATGGCCTTACCCGCGGCGCCACCCGGGTACGTGCTGGGGCACGGCGCCGGCCGAAGCGAGCCGAGACTCGTGCCGGTCCCGTACACCCGCAGCCGCAACTGCTGCAACCGCTTGATTTCGGCGTCAATCTGCTTCTTCTTGGCGGCAAGCTCGGCCTCGGTCTGCGCCAACTGGGCCACGAGCTTGTCCAGTGGCCGCTTCTGGTCGGCGAGGTCCTGCTTGAGGTCGAGGACCGCCTGCACGTCTGAGTGCTGCCGGCGGGCGAATTGGTCGAGCAACTCCAACTGGTTGAGGAAGGCGTCCGGTGAGCCACTGGAAAGGATGGCGTTCAAAGCGGACGTCTGCTCGCCCTTGTAGGCCTGCACCGCGAGATCGCCGACCTTGCCCATGGCAAGCTGAATCTGGAGCTCGAGCGGCTTGATCCGCCGGGCCAGGGCATCGGCCTGCTTGCGCTTGACCGCGAGTTCCTGCCGAGCGGCGTTGTGCTTTTCGATCACCGGTTCGAGCTTGTTCCACGCCTCGTCGATCTGCTTCTCGATGTCGGAAACAGTCGGCTCGGCGCTCGCCGGGTTGGCCCCGGTCACCACGATCGAGAGGCCGACCAGGGCCGCGAGTGCCGCTCTGACGAGGGGCCGTCGGACGATCGGCGGCCTCGTGTGCCAGGCGGCGAAGCGCCGCCGGGAGAGCCAAAGCCGCGAGGCATCTGCTGCCACCGGGGTCGGTACTCCTTCTCCTCGGACCGCCTACCGGGTTAGCTGACGGGTTCGGGCGGAAGAGAGAGCGCCCTACCGCAAAAGCGGATTCACCCCGAGGGATGTGGGTCCCCGGCTCGATGACGATTCGGCGGTGCCGGGCCGTAGCGCCCTGGCGGGACGCGACTGTGCGGCTCGGCGGTTGCAGATCCTATGGAGGCCCGACATTGCGCGCAACTCTCGACACAGGCAATTACGCTAGGTAGATGTGCGGATAACAGAAAGTGATCGGTACCTGCGACCGGGCTTGGTCGCATGGGCGGCTCAGCCCGGCCTGCGGTATCCGGCCACGGGCATGTAACTCACCTGGGACACCTGCACCGGTTTGCCTTCTCGAGGTGCGTGCACCATCAACCCGTTGCCGAGATAGAGACCGACGTGGTGCAGGTCGGAGTAGAAGAAGACGAGGTCACCCGCGCGGGCTTCGCTGCTGCTAACCCGGGTGGTTTCATTCCACTGGTCGGCGGTGTGATGAGTGAGGTACACCCCGGCCTTGCCCCACGAGTACTGCGTCAGGCCGGAGCAGTCGAACGCGTCGGGCCCGGCCGCGCCCCAGACGTACGGATCGCCGATCTGGGCACAGGCGGTCTGCACCGCGATCGCGGCCGCGCCGATCGCCGACACCTTCGGGCAGCCACTGACCTGGACGGTCGTCCGTGGCCCGGAGGTGCTGGCCGCCGCGGCCCGCTTCGCCTCGGCCAGCATCCGCTGTAGCCGCTTGATCTCGGCGTCGATCTGCTTTTTCTTGGCCGCGAGTTCGGCCTCCTGCTTGGCCTCAACCGCGATCAGCCCCTCCAGCTTCCGCTTCTCCGCCGTGAACCGGTTTCGTGTCTCGGTCAGCGTCGCCACCTGCTTGTGTTCGTCCGCGGCGATCCGATCGAGCAGAGCGAGCCGCTCCGGCAGGGACCCCGGAGCGCCGCCCGCGAGCAGCGCGCTGAAGGCCGGCGCCGGGCCGGACTTGTAATAGGTGGTCGCCATCGCGCCGACCTGATCGAGCGCCTGCTTGGCCTGCGCCGAGAGCGGCGCGATGCGCTTCTGCAGCTCGGCGGCCTTCTTGCGGTTGACGGCCAGCTGGCTGCGGACGCCGTTGTACTGCTCGATGGTCGGCTCGAGCTGCTCCCACTGCTTGTCGATCATCGCCTCGATCTGGTCGGGCGTCGGTTCGGCATGGGCCTGCGCCGCCGGCAGCAAGCTGGCGAACATGACCGCCCCCACGGCCAGCAGGCACAGCGCCGGGCGACCGAGGCGCCGACGGGACCACTTACCTGGCACCGGGACGACTCCTTCGGCAACGAACCGCCAGGTGCCTCCCGGGGGACGTGGAAGGACGGGGCCCCGTGCGGTCGCTGCCCCACGTTAGGAACCTGGCCAGGGGAACGCAAGGCGGAGCTCCGTTCCGTTCGCTGTGCACTCACGCCGACACGGTGGGTGGCGAAGCCGCCAGGTCCCGTCCCGATCCGACCACGGCCGTCAGTACGTCGTCGAGGGTGGCTACGCCCAGCGGCCTGCGCCCGTCGCTGACCAGCACCATGTGCCGGCGCTCCCGGCGCATCGCGAGCAGCAGATCGGCGAGTGTCCGATCCGGCGGCACCACGCCGAGCGGGCGTACCACCCCCGGCGGGATGGGTGCGCGCCGGTCGGCGCCCTCGTAGCCCAGGATGTCCTTGACGTGCACGAAGCCCAACACCCGGCGGGTCGCCCGCTGCACGACCGGAAACCGGGAGCGGCCGGTGCGGGTGGCCAACAGCTCCAGCGACGCCGGAGACACATCCTCGGCGACCGTGGCCACGGTTGACCACGGTTGCAGAATGTCGCCGGCGGTACGGCGGTGCAGCGCCAGGGCACCGGTGATCCGCGCGTGCTCGGTCGAGCCGAGGAGCCCTTCGGTGCGGGCCTGGGACACCAGGGCGGCCAGTTCCTCGGCGGTGAACACCGTCTTCACCGCCTCGGTCGCCTCGATCCGCCACAGGCGGAGCACCCGACGGGCCGCCCATTTCATGGTCAGGAGCAGCGGCTTCGTGGCGACGCAGAACCCGAGCATCGCCGGCCCCAGCCAGAGGGCGGACAACTCGGGCCCGGCCAGCGTGATGTTCTTCGGCACCATCTCGCCGACGACGGTGTGCAGGAAGACCACGACGCCGAGGGCGAGGACGAACGCCACCGGGTGCACGGCCCGGTCCGGCAGCCCGAGGGCGGCGAACGGCGCCTCGAGCAGGTGGGCGAGGGCGGGTTCGGCGATCGCGCCGAGCCCGAGCGAGCAGACTGTGATGCCCAGTTGGGCACCGGCGACCATCAGTGGGATCTGGTTCATCGCCGAGAGCGCCCAGCGGGCGCGCTTGGACGTGGCCGCCATCGGCTCGATGACCGTACGGCGGGACGCGATCAGCGCGAACTCGCTGCCGACGAAGAAGGCGTTCCCCAGCAGCAGCACCACGGCGATCAGAAGATTGCTCACCGCTCCTCGCCGGTGTCGTCCGGGCGGACCACCCGTACCTGGTCGATGCGGTGGCGGTCGACCTCCACCACGGTGAACTCCCAGCCGTCCTCCCCGACGGACTCCCCGCCGACCGGGATGTGGCCCAGGCGGGCCATCAGGAAGCCGGCCAGCGTCTCGTACGGGCCTTCGGGCAGCCGGAAGCCGGTCTGCTCGGCCAACTCGTCCGCGCGGAGCACCCCGTCGACCAGGAACGCCCGCTCGCCACCGGGCGCAGTCAGCTCGTCCGGCTCGCCCAGGTACACGGCGGCCGGGTCGAACTCGTCGGCGATCTCGCCGACCAGCTCCTCCACCAGGTCCTCGACCGTCACCACGCCGTCGGTACCGCCGTACTCGTCGACCACGATGGCCAGGTCGGCCCGGGCCGCGCGCAGCGCTGCGAGCACGCCGTCGAGGTCGAGGCTCTCGGGCACGTACACCGGGTCCCGGGCCACCGCCGCCACCGTCGTGCTCGCCCGGCGGATCGGCGGTACGCCCAGCGCGTCGGGCACGGCCGCGACCCCGGTGACCAGGTCGAGGGTTTCCTGATAGACCGGAAAGCGGGTGTGACCGGTCTCCTTGGCGATCGCGAGCAGCTCGGCCACCGTCGCGGTGGTGCGTAGTGCGACGACGTCGACCCGGGGGGTCATCGCCTCCGCCGCCCGCTTGTCGGCGAACCGGATGGTGCGCCGCAGCAGCATGGCCGTGTCGGACGGCAGGGCGCCGGCCTGCGCCGAGATGGCTGCCAGCAGGCCCAGCTCCTCGGGCGAGCGCGCGCTGGCCAGCTCCTCCTGCGGCTCCACGCCCAGCCGCCGGACCAGCCAGTTCGCCGAGTTGTTCAGCGTCCGGATCAGCCAGCGGCAGGTCCGGGAGAAGGCTCTCATGGGTGCGGCGGTGGCGAGGGCCGTGGGCATCGGGCGGGCCAGTGCGGCGTTCTTCGGCACCAGCTCCCCGAAAAGCATGGACAACAGGGTGGCCAGTGCGAGGGCCAGCACGGCGGCGACGTTCTGCGCGGAGCCGGGAGCCAGGGGGCGTACGACCGGGCCGAAGAGCTTGGCGAGGGCCGGCTCGGCCAGGTATCCGGTCAGCAGCGCGGCGACGGTGATACCCAGTTGGGCGCCGGAGAGCTGGAACGACAGCTCGCGGACCGCCTGGCGTACCGCCGCGGCGCGGCGATCGCCGGAATTGGCCCGCTGCTCGATGTCGGCGCGGTCGACGGTGACGAGGGCGAACTCGGCCGCGACGAAGAACGCGTTGCCCGCGGTCAGCAGCGCGAAGCCGACCAGGGGCAGCGCGGTGCTCAGCAGTAGGCCGTCGATGGTCTGTTCACCTCGACACGGATTCTGCCACGCCGGCCCGGCGGGTTGGGAAGCCGCCGAGGCCGGCGCCAGGCACTGGTGAAGCGGGCGTCAGGCGCCGCTCGCCGCCGGCTCCGGCGCGCCGGTCTTCTCCGGCTTGACCGACCGCAGCAGGATGGTGGCGACGTCCACCACCTCGACATCTTCGCCGGCCTGGCCCGTCGACTGCTTGCCGGTGACCCCGTCGCCCAGCATGGTCGAGCAGAACGGGCAGCCGACGGCGATCGTCTTCGCGCCGGTGGCGAGCGCCTCCTCGACCCGGTCGACGTTGATCCGCTTGCCGATCCGCTCCTCCATCCACATCCGGGCACCGCCCGCGCCGCAGCAGAAGGAGCGTTCACTGTTGCGCGGCATCTCGGTCAGGCCGTCCGTGGCGGAGGCGCCGAGCACCTCGCGCGGCGGGGTGAAGACCCGGTTGTGCCGGCCGAGGTAACACGGATCGTGGTAGGTGACCGCGCCGTCGACCGGTTGCACCGGGGTCAGCTTGCCGGCGGCAACCAGGTGCGCGAGCAGTTGGGTGTGGTGTACGACCTCGAACTCGCCGCCGAGCTGGCCGTACTCGTTTCCCAAGGTGTTGAAGCAGTGCGGGCAGGTGGCGACGATCTTCCGCTTGGCCTTCTCCCGGTCGCCGAATGCCTCGTTCAGGGTCTCCACGTTCTGCTGAGCCAGCATCTGGAAGACGAATTCGTTGCCGATCCGGCGGGCCGGGTCGCCCGTACAGGTCTCTCCCTCGCCGAGGATCGCGAAGTCGACCCCGGCCTCGTGCAACAGGGTGGCGACGGCGCGGGTGGTCTTCTTCGCCCGGTCCTCGAACGCTCCGGCGCAGCCTACCCAGAACAGGTACTCGAAGTCGTCGACCTCGCCGACCCTGGGCACCGCGAAGTCGAGACCCTTGGTCCAGTCCTCGCGGGTGTTCTGCGGTGCGCCCCACGGGTTGCCCTTGTTCTCCAGGTTGCGCAGCATGACGCCGGCCTCCGACGGGAAGCTCGACTCGATCAGCACCTGGTAGCGCCGCATGTCGACGATGTGGTCGACGTGCTCGATGTCCACCGGGCACTGCTCCACGCAGGCGCCACAGGTGGTGCACGACCACAGCACGTCCGGGTCGATGATCCCGCCCTCGTCGGCGCCGCCGACGAGCGGCCGCTCCGCCTCGGCCAGCGTCAGGACGTCCAGGTGGGCGAGCTGGGCCGCCGTGGCCTTCTCCTCGCCGGTCAGGTCCTTGCCGCCGCCGGCCAGCAGATACGGCGCCTTGGCGTACGCGTGGTCGCGCAGGCTCAGCACGAGCAGCTTCGGCGACAGCGGCTTGCCGGTGTTCCACGCCGGGCACTGCGACTGGCAGCGGCCGCACTCGGTACACGTGCTGAAGTCGAGCAGGCCCTTCCAGGTGAACTGCTCGACCTGCGCCACCCCGAACTGGTCCTTCTCCGGGTCCGCCTCCTCGAAGTCGAGCGGCTTCCCGCCGGACATCATCGGCCGCAGCGCACCCAGACCGGACGCCGTCTTCGGTACGGCAGTCGGGTTGCGCTTGAAGAAGATGTTGGGAAAGGCCAGGAAGCGGTGCCAGGCGACGCCCATGGTGACGTTGAGGGCGATCACGATGACCCACGTCATCGAGATGGCGATCTTGACCAGGGCGACGAGGCTGACCCCGGCCTCCCACGCGGGGAGCAGGGCACCGACGCCGTGGCTGACCGGCGTCGCCCACGCCGGATACTCAAAGTGGTCCGTGGCTACCTTGAAGCCCCGGATCAGGAAGCCGCAGATCAGCACCGCCACGATCACGGCCTCGACGAAGTAGCCCTGCCACATGGTCGAGCCGGTGAAGCGGGACCGTCCGCCGGGCCGGGTCGGCCGGTTGCGGAGCCGGATCGCGATCAGCACCGCGATGCCGGCCAGGCCGAACACCCCGATGATCTCGGTGACCAGGCCGTACGCCGTCCAGCCGCCGATCAGCGGCAGGCCGCCGGTGGACGACACGACCTCGAAGTACGCCTCGAGCACGAGCAGCGAGAGCACGATGAAGGCGACCATCACGAACCAGTGGGCCGCGCCGACCACACTCCACCGCAGCATCCGGGTGTGGCCGAAGGTCTCCGTCAGCATCGCCCGGGTGCGGGCGCCCCTGTCCGTGAACCGCTCCGGATCGGGCTGACCCAACCGCACCACGCGGACGATCTGCAGCACCGCGCGCACCGCCAGCCACACGGCTGCGGCGGTCACGACGGCGGCGAGCGCAGTGGTGACGATCTGGACGCTGCCCATGCCCTGGCCTCCCGGTGTCCTGCCACGCCCGGTCGGCCGCGGGTGCGGCCACGAGCGGGTCGGCCGCGGCTGCGGCCGTACGTGCCAGCGTACGCGTCACGTTACTGACGGGTAACGTGACGCTGGCCGCAGCGCCGAGGCCGTGGCCTGCGCACACATTAGGAGAGGGCGGGATGGCCGTCCCCTCCTGGGGTCAGCGCCAGCGGGACAGCAGGATCAACGAGGCGACCATCGCGCCGAACCCGACGGCCAGGTTCCAGTACCCCCAACTCGCCACCGGATAGTTGGTCTCCGAGAGGTAGTAGACGACCAGCCAGAGGATGCCGATGACGATCAGCGCAACCGCGGAGACCGGCAACCAGGTCGGGCTCGGCTTGCGCGTCGCGGCGGTGCCGGCGGGACGGACGTCCGTGGGCGGGGTGTAGACCTTCTTCTTGCGGACCTGCGACTTAGGCACGGCGCTCTCCTGTGGCGATCCTTGATCCAGCCTGACAACCGGACGCAGGGGCGACGGTCCAGGGCCAACTATGATTTCCAGCGCTAGCCTAGTCGCGTCGGCCCGGTGCGGTCACCGATGGGTCGCGCAGAAGGCAGACGACGACTTCCAGGGGGAAGGACGGCTTCGGTGGAGTACGCGCCCGGCGCCACCTCCTGGCGCCAGTTGGTACGGCGGGCGGCGGGCGGGCTCGGCCGCAGCCGATCGCCACGGCCCCGTAGCGCCTGGCGGGCCGGCGTACCACTGATCGCCCTCGCTGCCGGTGTCCTCTTCACCACGAGCGCCACTACCGCCGACGGCACGGCGTTACGGGAGGACCGGCGACCGCAGCTCACCCAGCTGATCCAGCAGCGCCGTTCCGACGTGGCGCGCAGCGAGGCGCGCGCCACCGACCTCCGTCAGGAGGTCGAGGAGCAGACCGCCAACCTCGCCGGCTCGAACGAACCGATCGCCAACCAGCGGGCGCGAGGTGACAGGAGCCGGGAGGCCGCGGGCTTCACTGCGCTGGTCGGCCCCGGCCTCACCGTCGAACTCAATGACGCGCCGCAACGCGGAGACGCCCCCCCGCCCGACAACGCCAGTAACGACGACCTTGTGGTGCACCAGGGTGACGTACAGGCGGTCGTGAATGCGCTCTGGGCGGGCGGGGCAGAAGCTATGTCCATCATGAACGTGCGCGTTCTGTCGACCAGCGCGGTACGCTGCGTGGGCAACACGTTGTTGTTGCACGGACGGGTCTACTCGCCGCCGTTCAAGATCACGGCCATCGGCAATCCCGCCGCCCTGCGGCAGGCGCTCGCCGCGTCCGAGGGGGTCCGCTTGTTCCGGGATGCCGTCGATCACTACCAGCTTGGATATCTGGTAACGGATAAAACCAACGTGGCCGTGCCGGCCTACGACGGGTCCGTTGCACTGCGGTCTGCCGAGGTACCCGGGTGACTCCGCCGTCGGACATGTGGCCAGGCGGCGACAACGGCCGGCACCGGGCGCCCGACGGTGACGAACCCACCGCGCTCATTCCCCGGGTCAGCGAGTCCGCGCTGGCGCTCGCCCCCGCAGGCCATGACAACGCCGTCGAAACCCGGCCCGTACTGCGGCCGGCAGACCGTCCCGACGCCATCGACACCCGGCCCGTACTGCGGCCGGCAGCGGCTGTCGCGGACGCCGAGACCAAGCCGGCGCACCGGCCATCGGACAAGGACAAGGGCGCGGAGTCCTCGTGGTGGACGCCGAACCGGTCGGGCGTCGACCGCGCGGGTCCCGTCGCGGGCGCCAAGCCGGCACCCGCCCGGTCGCCGGCGACCGAGCCCGCAGGTCCGGTCGCCGGAGGGAGGCCGGAGCCCGCGCTTTCCGCCACCGGAACTGCCCAGCCGCCGGCCGGCGACGCCGCCGGCCGGCTGTCGCGGGTACCCCCCGATGACGGGGCGACCACGGCGATGATCCCGGCGGTTCCGAAGAGCGCGGTCGGCACCGCGCCGATCCCCGCGAAGACCACCGACGCGGACGCCACGGCCATGATCCCGGCAGTGACAGCAGACGGGTCAGCCACGACCGTCCTGCCGGTCGTGCCCGACGATGGCCGGGAGACGAACTTCCTGCCGGTCGTACCCCGGGAACCGGCCCCGCCGACCGGTAGCCGCGGGACCGTCGCGGTGACCCCGGCCGCCCGGCCGTCCCGGCCGGACACCGACCGGGCGACGCCGCGTACGCCGGACCGCGTAACGGGCCCCCCGGACAAGGCCGGCCCGGGCGGCGATGGGGTCGCCGAGCCGCAGCCCCGGCGCGGCGAGCGGGTCGTCCGGCTACGCCCGCAACGGACGGATGAGGCCTACAAGAGCGTGTTCTCGGAGCTCACCCGCCCGACTACGGCATCGCGCATCCGGGCCGGGGTACGCATCAGCGGCGAGCTGATGATCACGTTCGGCCTGGTTGTCCTGCTCTTCGCTGGCTACGAGATCTGGGGAAAGTCAGTCATCGTCGACGCCCACCAGGACGACCTCAGCCACCAACTGGCTCAGGCCTGGAACCGTGAGCCGGCAACGGATCCAACGGTGGCTGCCCCGGCGGCGACCGCCTCGCGCAAACCCGCGGTCGTCGGCAAACCGATCGCCGGCCTCTACATTCCAAAACTCGGCAAGAACTGGGTGGTGGTCGAAGGCGTCAGCCAGAAGGACATCCGGTACGCCCCCGGCCACTATCCGGGCACCGCCATGCCGGGTGACCCGGGCAACTTCGCCGTCGCCGGCCACCGCAACCGGGCCACTTTCTGGCGCCTCGACGAGCTGGTTCCCGGCCGCGACGCGATCGTGGTGGAGACCAAGACGAACTGGTACGTGTACCGGGTCATCAAAAAGCGGATCGTCCGGCCGGACCAGGTCGAAGTCGTGTCGCCGATGCCGCTGGGGGCACCCAAGCGGCGACTGTTGACCCTGACCACCTGCAACCCCAAGTTCGACAACTACCAGCGACTGATCATCCACGCCGAGCTCGAATACACGCTGGCAAAGTCGGACGGACGCCCGCCGGAGCTGGGGAGCTGACGATGTACGCCTGGATCTGGCGAAAGCTGCCGTTCGGCCAGCGCGGCAAGCTGGCCGGGTCGGTGCTGCTCGCCACCGCCGCGGTCGCCCTGCTCTGGTACGTGGTGTTCCCCTGGGCGGAACCGCTGCTTCCCTTCACCGGCGGCGACGTGCAGGTAACCCAGGATTCGGGTTCGCCGAAAGTGCCTGGCCCCGCGGGCACGCCCGGGGGTCCCGGCGCCGGCAACCCCGGGGTGACGACCGGCGGGCCGACCGAGGACGGGCACGAACTGCACTACAACACCGAGCGGAACAACGCTCCCCCAACCACCCCAAGCACCCGGTGACCCGCATGCGCATTCTCGTGATCGACAACTACGACTCATTCGTGTTCAACCTGGTGCAGTACCTGGGTCAGCTCGGCGTGGACTGCGAGGTGCGCCGCAACGACGAGATCGAGGTGGCCGACGTCGGTAGCTCCGGGGCGGCCGGGGTGCTGCTTTCGCCGGGCCCGGGTACGCCGGAGCGGGCCGGCGTGTGCCTCGACGTCATCCGCCGGTACGCCGGTGACCTGCCCATCTTCGGCGTCTGCCTCGGGCACCAAGCGATCGGTGCGGCGTACGGCGCCACCGTCACGCGCGCTCCCGAGTTGCTGCACGGCAAGACGTCCCAGGTGCAACACAAGGGCGCCGGCGTGCTGGCCGGGCTGCCCGACCCGTTCACGGCGACCCGCTACCACTCGCTGGCCGTGGTGCGGGACACGCTGCCGGACGAGATCGAGGTGACCGGTTGGACCGGCTCCGGGGTCGTCATGGCCATGCGTCACCGGACCCTGCCGGTCGAAGGCGTGCAGTTCCACCCGGAGTCGGTGCTCACCGAGGGCGGTCACCTCATGCTGGCCAACTGGCTTACGCAATGCGGCTTCCCAGCAGCGATGGAGCGCGCACCGGAACTCGCGGCCGAGGTGGACGCCCGACGTCAGGCGGCCTTCGCCGCGTTCTGAGCCGCTTCCGGCGCCGTCAGCGACCGAGCGACAGCTGCGGAGGCAGCGGCGAACTGCCGCCGACTCCCCCGCCGGTGGGACTGGCCGTGGTCGTCGGATCTGGCGCCGGCGAGGCGGTGGTCGGCGTCGCCGTGGTCGGAGTGACCTTCGGCACCGTGACCGTGATGACCACCGTGCTGCCTTTCCGGGCGGTGCTGCCCCCATTCGGGTCCTGATCCGTGACGATGCCCGCTGTGTCGCTCGGCTGGCCCGGCTCCGGAGTTACGTCGAAGCCCGCATTGCGGAGCACCGTGATGGCCGTTTCCTTGCTCTTGCCGACCACGTTCGGCACTCGGACCTGGTTTTCCCGCGAGATCCGCACCTCGACCGAGGACCCGGGCGCCACCTGCTTGCCCGCGTCCGGAACCTCGACGACCTGGTTCTTCGGCGCGGCGCTGTCCACCGACACGAAATTCGGCTTCAGGTTCCGTTCCTTGAGCTCCCGCTCGGCCGCTTCCTTTGTGCTGCCGACAAGGTCCGGCACGGCAACCGTTTGCGCGCCGGCGCAGATGGTCAGGCGGACCGAGCTTCCGGCGTCGACCCGGGCCCGGGGCTGGGGGCTCTGTTCGACCACCTCGTCGACCGTGCAGCCGTTGCGCTTGACCGGGTTCTGTTCCCAGGTGAGTCCCACGTCCCGCAGTGCCTGCTGGGCAGAGACCACCGGGTCGCCTTTCAGGTCCGGCACCTCGACCTGCGTCGGCCCCTTCGGCTGGTTGGCCAGGTAAAGACCGGCCACCAGGGCGATCACGGCGAGGACGCCGAGCGCGCTCAGCGCCGCGAGCACCCAGGCGGACGCCCGGCGCTGCCGCCGGTTGCCCACCACCGCCGGCACCGGCCGAGTGGGTGGGCCAACCGGTCGTGCCGCTCCGGCCCCCGCCATCGGCATGGTTTCCTGCTCGCGCAGCACCGGCGTCGCCATGACTGGCCGGCCGGCGACGGCCCGCAGCAGGTCGGCCCGCATCTCTCCAGCGCTCTGGTAGCGGTTGAGCGGGTTCTTCGACAGCGCCTTGAGCACGATCGCATCCAACGCCGGCGGCACGTCCGGGTTGAGCTCACTCGGGGCTCGCGGGTCCTCCCGGACGTGCTGATAGGCGACACTGACCGGGCTGTCGCCGACGAACGGCGGCTGTCCGCAGAGCAGTTCGAACAGCACGCACCCAGCGGCGTAGACGTCGGACCGGGCGTCCACCGCCTCGCCCCGGGCCTGCTCGGGCGACAGGTACTGGGCAGTGCCGATCACCGCGCTCGTCTGGGTCATGGTGGTCGCCCCGCTGGCGAGCGCCCGGGCGATGCCGAAGTCCATGACCTTCACCTGGCCGGTGAGGGTCATCATTACGTTGCCCGGCTTGATGTCGCGGTGGATGATGCCGTGCCGGTGACTGAACTCGAGAGCGGCGCAGACGTCGGCGCAGATCTCCAGCGCCCGGCGCGGCATCAGCCGGCCCTCGGCGGCCAGCACCTCCTTGAGGGTGCGGCCGTTGACGAACTCCATGACGATGAACGGCAGCGTCTCGCCGGTGGGAGCGATCTCCTCGCCGGTGTCGTAGACCGCGACGATCGCGGGGTGGTTGAGCGAAGCGGCATTCTGCGCCTCGCGCCGGAACCGCATCTGGAACGTGGCGTCCCGGGCAAGATCCGTGCGCAGCATCTTGATCGCGACATCGCGGCCCAGCCGCAGGTCGCGCCCGCGGTGCACCTCGGCCATGCCGCCGTAACCGAGCAGCTCGCCGACCTGATACCTGCCACCGAGCAGGCGGGCCTGCGCAGTCATCTCGTCAGTAGTCCTTCGCTCAGGTGGTCGGCACCGCCGGGGATCACGACGGTGCGCACCACTCGACGGTACGGCGCCTCGGCCAGATCGTCGTGTCCGGCCCCGGGCGCGGCCACGACGACTGCGCCGCGGACGCCAGTCCGGACAGGAGGTGCGGCCGTGCTGTTGCCGCTCGCAAGGTACGAAACCACGCCGATGCACAGCAGCACCAACAGGCCCAGGATCACGGCGAGCACGATGACAATCGGCCGGTTGTTCGTGCCGGCCGGCCGCGGTGCCGGCCGATGCGGTGGTCCGTACCAGTTATCCGGTCGCCGGCCCGCCGGCACCGGAGCCGCTCCCCGGACGCCCGGGTTGGCCGGCGGTCCGGAGGTGACGCCCCGGTTCGCCCCGACCGGCGATCCGGTCGGCGCCGCCGGTCGGTCGGATGCGGGCCGCGGTACCGACGGGTTGGTTAG
>DASVMV010000363.1:0-7215 GCA_036384155.1 Micromonosporaceae bacterium | reverse complement strand
GTTCGGCCCACCCGTCCCGCTCGGACAGCGCGAACGCGATCCGGCGCCGGGCGTGGCGGGCCGCGTTGTCGCCGATGTTGCGCAGCACCCGGCGCAGCGCGGCCGGATCGCCGTCGATCCGGGTCGCGGTCACGCCGCTGGTCTCCACCCGAAGCTCGGCCTGGTCGCGCAGCGCAGCACCGTCCCGCACCCGTCGCGCCTCGGCCAGCACCAGGTCGTCGAGGTCGACCGGCCGGCGCCGCAGCGGCAGGGCGTGCTCGTCGGCCTGGGCCAGCAGCAGGAGGTCGTCCACCAGCGCCTGCATGCGCAGGCTCTCGGCGTGCGCGGTACGCGCCAGCTCGCCCTCCGGTAGCCGACCGGGATGGGCGAGCGCGACCTCGGCCTGCTGGCGGATCGCCGCGATGGGCGAGCGCAACTCGTGTGAGGCGTCGGCGACGAACCGCCGCTCCCGGGTGCGGGCGCGCTCGAGGCGGTCGAGCATCCGGTTCATCGTGCTCGCGAGCCGCCCGATCTCGTCCGTCGTGGCCGGTTGCGGTACCCGTCGGTGCAACTGGGCGGCGGAAATCTCATCCACCTCGGCCCGAATGGCGTCGACCGGCGCCAGCGCCCGCCCGACCACCCGCCAGATCGTCCCACCGACCGCGAGCAGCAGGGCGGGCAGGCCGATGGCCAACAGCACCGCGAGCAGCCTCGTCGACTCCGCCACGGCGTCGAGGCTGTGACCGACCAGCACCGTCCGGTTGCCGCCCGCCGCCGCCGACACCAGGAGGAACCCTTCGTCGTCGAACGGCACCGCCATCTCGCGAGCGTCCCCCGGCGCGAGCCGGGCCAGCGCCGGCCGACCCGCCGCGTTGGGTGTCGCGGCCACGATCTCACCGGCCCCGCCGAGCACCTGGACCACCACATCGTCGTTGCCGGCCAGCCCGGCGGTCGGATCGCCGCCGGCCGTCACCACCCGGGCCGCCTCCGCGGCGCGCGCCGAGGCCGCCGTGCGGACCTCCCCGACGAGCAGTGCATGCAGGCTCGAAACCAACGCGACACCGGCCACGAGCAGGGTCACCCCGACAATGGCGACCGCGACGGATGTCGTACGGACTCGGACCGAGCTGTGCACGGACCGTGCGACCCGACGCGTCGCGTCAGCCACCGTCGTCCGCCAGCCGATAGCCGGCCCCCCGCAGCGTCTCGATCGCCGCCCGCCCGAACGGCCGGTCCACCTTGTCCCGCAGGTGTCGTACGTACACCTCGACGATGTTGGGGTCGCCGTCGAAGTCGAAGTCCCAGACGTGCGCCAGGATCTCCCGCTTGCTCAGCACGTCGCCCCGGCGGCGCAGCAGGAACTCCAGCAGCGACAGCTCCCGGCTGGTCAGCGCCAGTTCCGTGGTGCCGCGCCAGGCCCGCCGGGACGCGGGGTCAAGACGCAGGTCTCCGGCCGACAACACGGCCGGTCGTTCGCGCGCTCCGCGGCGGAAAAGGGCCCGCAGCCGGGCCACGAGTACGGCATGCGAGAACGGCTTGGTCAGATAGTCGTCCGCGCCGGCGTCGAGCCCCTCCACCTCGTCCCACTCGCCGTCTCGGGCGGTGAGCATGAGGATCGGGGTCCAGATGCCGTCCGCCCGTAGCTGGTGGCAGATGCGGTATCCATCGATGCCGGGCAGCATGAGGTCGAGCACGATGGCATCGAACGGCTCCTCCCGGGCCAGCCACAGCCCGTCGGTGCCGGTCAGGGCAAGGTCGACGGCGAACCCGTCCGCCACGAGGCCGGCCCGGAGCCCCTCGGCCAGCCGCGGTTCGTCCTCGACTACCAGTACGCGCATACGACGTAATCCTCGCCGATGGCGGCTGAACCGGCGCTGAACGAATGCACCGGTCGCGCTGGACGTGCCCGGGGCGGGGGTCGAACCCGCATGCCTTGCGGCAGCCGCTTTTAAGGCGGCCGTGTCTACCGTTCCACCACCCGGGCCGGCCGCGGCCCCGATCGGGCCCGCGTGCCTGCCACGGTAGCCGGTTCGCGCCGGCCGGGCCGCACCCGGCGCCGTAGCCGCACTAGGGTCTAGGCGTGACCAGCACCACCCCTCTGCAGTCGCAACCCGATCATCGCGAGGCCGCCACCGAATCCAGCATCGACTCGGCGCCGTCCCGGTTGTCCGCGTGGGTCGATCGCCTCCGCCCGGCCGCACCGGATCTGGCGATCTGCCTGCTCTTCGCGCTGGTCGCCGGGTGGCTTACGCACGGGCTGTGGCCGGATCCGGCGGGCCATGCGCTGGCGCTCAACCCCGAGGACCAGATCCTGTACGAGTGGTTCCTGGCCAACGACGCCCGGGCGCTGTTCGGTGACTTCGCCCTGCTCACCGAGCGGCTCAACGCCCCCGACGGGGTGAACCTGATGGCCAACACGACGGTGATCGCGTTGGGCATCCTCTTCGCCCCGGTCACCCTGGCGTTCGGCGCGCCGGTGACCTTCGCGCTGCTGGCCGGCGGCAACCTCGCCGCGACGGCGATCGCCTGGTATCTGCTCTTCGCTCGTACGCTGCGCGCCCACCGGGCCGCCGCCGCCGTCGGCGCCGGATTCTGCGGTTTCGCCCCCGGGATGCTCTCGCAGTCCAACAGCCATCTGCACGTGACGGCCCAGTGGCTCGTCCCGGTCATGGTGTGGCTGATCATCCGGCTCCTCCGCGCCGCCGGTCCGCACGGTGACCGGCCCGGGCCCGACGGCCGGCGGGTCGTCACCTCCGGCGCCGGGCTTGCCCTGGTCATCACCGCACAGGTCTTCGTCGGCGAGGAGGTGCTGTTCCTCACCGCGTTGACCCTGGCCGCGATGACCGTGGCGTACGCAGTCGCCCGGCCGCGCTACACCTGGCAGGTACTGCCCGGGTTCCTCTTCGGGATGGTGATCGCCGGGGCCCTATCCATCGCGGCCCTGGCCTACCCGCTGTGGTTCCAGTTCGCCGGGCCACAGAGCGTGCCGAACGGCATGTTCAGCCCGGACTACTTCTCGGCGGACCTGGTCAGTTGGTGGAACATCTCGCCGCTGTCCCTGGCCGGTACGGCGGACGCCGCCCGGTTGACGACGGGGCCGGCGGAATACAACACGTTCCTCGGCTGGCCCCTGCTGATCGTCGCGGCCGCCGGCGTACTGTGGCTGGCCCGCCGGCCGATCGTCCTCGCCTGCGTCGCCGCCGGGCTGCTGATGGCGGCCCTTTCGCTCGGCCCCGCCGTGGTCATCGACGGTGAGCGCACCGGCATGACCGGGCCGTACACGCGCCTGCTGGGTGTGCCGGTGGTCGACGGCGCGCTGCCGATGCGGTTCGCGCTTGCGCTGATCCCCCTGGTCGCCGTCGTGCTGGTCCTCATGCTCGACCGGGCGCTGCGCTCCGGCCAGCCGTGGGCCCGGCTCCTGGTGCCCGCCGCGGTGGCGGCCGCGCTGGTGCCGATCCTGCCGACCCCGCTGCCGGCGGTGGACCGGGCGCCGGTGCCGGAGTTCTTCACCGCCGGTCACTGGCGTGACTGCGCCCGGCCGGGTGGGGTGCTGGTGCCGGTGCCGTTGCCTACGCCCAAGGAGCCGGAGGCCATGCGCTGGGCGACCGCGAGCAACGCCGGATTCGGCCTGCCGGAGGGGTTCTTCATCGGCCCGTACGCCGCCGAGGGCAACGCGTCCATGGGCACGTTCAAGCAGCCCACGTCCACGCTGCTCGCCGAAGTGGCGAAGACCGGCACCGTGCCGGAGATCGGCGCCGATCAGCGCCAGCAGGCGCGGCGCGACCTGGAGTTCTGGAACGCCTCGTGCGTCGTTCTGGCCGCCGACGAGCCGAACGCCAACAGCCTTCTCACCGCTGTGGAGGCGCTCATCGGGCCGGCGGAGCGGGTCGCCGACGTGTGGACCTGGCGCGTTCGCTGAGCGCGACACCCGGGAGCCCGACCTGCGGAGGGATCAAGCCTGCCCCGCCCTGAGCGGGCGCGGTCCCCGGGGCGAGGGGGAGTCCGCCGCCCTCACGTCCGCGCGCTGGTCTCCACCCTCGGGGTCGCCTCCACGAACTCCTCGCGCGGATCGTGCAACTGGGCGAGCGCCACCACCTCGCGTCGGAGGAAGAGCGCCAGGGTCCAGTCGACCACCACCCGCACCTTCCGGTTCAGCGACGGGATCCGGCTCATGTGGTAGGTGCGGTGCATGAACCAGGCCGGCCAGCCCTTCATCTTCACGCCGTACACCTGGGCCACGCCCTTGTGCAGGCCGAGACTGGCCACGCTGCCGGCGTGCTTGTGCTTGTAGTTCACCGGCTTCTGGCCGCGGATCACCCGCCGGATGTTGTCGGCCATGACCTTGGCCTGCCGTACGGCGTGCTGTGCGCTCGGTGAGCAGTAGGCGCCGGGCGGGCCGGCGAGGTCGGGCACGGCGGCGCAGTCGCCGGCGCTCCACGCCCCCTCGACCACCCGGCCGTCCGGTCCCGCGTCGGCTGCCCGGGAGTCCACCACCTGGAGCGTCGGCAGGCAGCTCACCCGACCCTTCTCGTCCCGGGGCAGGTCGGTGTCGTTGAGCATCGGCGACGGCCTGACCCCCGCCGTCCACACGATCGTGTCCGCCCGGAACTGGTCGCCGTCGGAGAGCACCACCCGGCCGTCGACGCAGGACTCCAACCGGGTGTCCAGCCGGATGTCCATGTTCCGCTTGAGCAGCTGCTGCACCGTGTAGGCGCCCATGTCGCGGTCCACCTCGGGCAGCACCCGCTGGGTGGCCTCGACCAGCACCCACCGCATGTCGTCGGCCTTGAGCTCGGGGTAGTACTTCAGGGCGTCGCGGGCCATGTCCTCCATTTCGGCCAGCGCCTCGATGCCGGCGTAACCGCCGCCGACGAACACGAAGGTCAGGGCACACCGGCGGGTGTCCGGGTCGGTCGTGGCCGCCGCGACGTCCAGCCGGTCGAGCACGTGGTTGCGCAGGTAGATCGCTTCACCAATGGTCTTGAATCCGATGCCCTGCTCCCGCAGCCCGGGGATGGGCAGGGTACGTGACACGGAGCCGGGCGCCACGACGATGTGGTCGTACGCAATCTCCCGGGGCGGCCCGATGATCGGCTGCACGGTTGCCGTCCGGCGGCCGTGTTCGATCCTGGTGACCGCGCCGGCGACCACCGTGCAGCGCTGGAGTTCCCGGCGCAGCGGCACGACCGAGTGGCGCGGCGAGATGTTGCCGGCCGCCGCCTCCGGCAGGAACGGCTGGTAGGTCATGTGTGGCTGGGGGTCGACAACGATGACTTCGGCCTCGCGCGACCTGAGCTTCTTGGACAGGCGCAGGGCGACGTAGAGCCCGACGTGCCCGGCACCGACAACAAGGATCCGCGGCTTCACGCCACCTATCTTTCCCCCCGTTTACCCCACCACGCCCGCCAGTCGGGTCTTCTGTGACCGACGACGCCCGATGCAGCGGGGGTAACCGCGCCCGACGTGGCCGTCGCCACGGCGGTTACCGGCGGCGCAGCAACCAGCCGAGCAGGGCGGCGGCCGCCACGGCGACGGCCAGGCCGGTGAACAGCGCCGCGCCGGCGGGCAGCGGAAGGCTCCCGCCGGCCAGGCCGAGCAGGAAGATGACCAGCACCGCCGACCCGAGCAGCACGCCCAGCGCGCGCAGCAGCCATCCGGCGACCACCTCGGGGCCGATCTCCGCGTCGAACGGGAGCGCGCAGGCCAGCGCGCAGAGGCTGTGCAGAAGGTAGAGCGCCGTGGCGAGGGCGAGCAAGCGCCACAGCGCGGCGCGCTCGCCGTACCCGGTGGTCGACAGCAGCCACCCAGCGACCGCGACCAGGACGGCCACCGTCGGTGCGGCCCGACCGGGCGCGATCGCCGGCGCCAGCGCGACCACCGCGAGCAGGCCGAAGGACGGGCCGACGAAGACCGCCGGCGGAAACGCGACCGCGAGGGCCGTCAGCGCGGCCAGGACGATCCCACACCGCACCAGCAGCGGTACGGCGGTAGCCCGACCGGCCATCGCCGTCAGCGCCCGCAACCGGTCGGCGAGGGCGGTCACTGCAGCACCGGCTTCGGCCCAGACGCCAGCCGGCTGACGTCGCGCAGCACCTGGTCCAGGCTGCCGCTACCGGCCCAGACCACCACGGGTACGCCGTGCTCACGCAACTGCCCGATCGTGTTCTCCCGCTCCAGTCGCCACAATCGGTGGGCGACGTCCAACCAGGGGTCCGGCCGGCCGGGCGTGGCGACGTCCAACCAGGGGTCCGGCCGGCCGGGCGTGGCGGCGGCCGGCAAGGTGTCCACGGCGACCACGAACCGGCCGGCGCGAGCCAGCCGGGCCAGCATCGCCGCCGACCTCGAATCGATCAGCGGGGTCAGGACCACGACGAGGGCGTTCGCCGACAGCAGGTGCGGGCCGAAGACGTTGTCGTACGGCTCGTACGGCGCCGGGTGGACCCGGACGTCGAGCAGCCACTCCAGCAGGGTGAGGTACTGCCGGCGGCCGGCGGCCGGCCGCAGCCGGCGGGCCACCGGCCCGTACTCGAGCATCGACACCCGGTCGCCCTGGTGCAGGTAGTGCTCGCCGATCGCGGCGGCCGCCCGGACGGTCGTGTCCAGGACCGACGCCGGGCCGCCGATCCCGCCCGACCGCCCCGCTTCGGCGAGGACGTCCAGCAGCAGGACCACCTCGGCGTCCCGGTCCGACAGAGTCGCGGCGACGTGCAGGTGGCGGGCCCGCAGGGAGATCCGCCAGTCGATGCGGCGGAGCCGGTCGCCGGGCGCGAACATCCGTACGCCGGCCAGTTCGCCGCCCTCGCCCGGCCGGCGCGAGCGGTGGGCGCCGACGAGTCCGGCCGCGCGGGGCATCGCCTCGTCGGCGGAGAACGGCTCGGTGACCGGGTAGACCCGGACGGTGCGGGCGCCGCTGACCACCGCCGAATGCCTCAGCAGTCCGTCGCAGGCGGTCACCTCCGCCACGGCCGGACCGACCGGATGCCGGCCCCAGCGCAGCGCCTCGCCCGGCAGCACCCGCTCGATGAAATCGCCGGGCGGCACCCGGAACACCGATGGCCGCTCGTGGCCGACCATCCGCAACCACGGCGAGACCCGGGTACGGACGACGAGCACGTCGTACCCGACCGCATCCGGGTTGTCGACGGTGGCCACCGCCTCGACCATCCGGCCCTCGGCCACGGCCTGCTCGGTGAGCGTGAGATCGACGGCCGGGGCGGCGGCCGGCCGCCTGCGGAG
>DASVMV010000362.1:0-10404 GCA_036384155.1 Micromonosporaceae bacterium | reverse complement strand
GACCTTGTCGTCGAACTTCTTGATGTTGCCGGGGTTGACGCGGACGGCGGCACAGCCGGCGTCGATCGCGGCGAAGACGTAGCGCGGCTGGAAGTGGATGTCGGCGATCACCGGGATCTGCGACTTCTTGGCGATCGCCGGCAGCGCCTCGACGTCGTCCTGCGACGGCACCGCGACCCGGACGATCTGGCAGCCGGAAGCGGTCAGCTCGGCGATCTGCTGCAGCGTGGCGTTGACGTCGGCGGTGAGGGTGGTGGTCATCGACTGCACGGAGACCGGGGCCCCTCCCCCGACCGGCACCGAACCGACCATGATCTGGCGGCTCTGCCGCCGGGGCGCGAGCGGCGGCGGCGGGACGGCAGGCATACCGAGACTGACAGCGGTCACTTCAATCACCTTAGAAGGGCAGTTTGACGGGATTGACGATATCGGCCGCGACGGTCAGCAGGGTGAACCCACCGAAAATGAGGATCACCACATACGTGACGGGCATGAGGCGGTAGTAGTCGACCCGGCCCGGGTCCGGCCGGCCGAGGCGGGCGTACGCCCAGGAACGCACCCGCTCGAACCAGGCGATCGCGATGTGCCCGCCGTCGAGTGGCAGCAGCGGGAACAGGTTGAAGATGCCCACGAAGAAGTTGAGGCCGGCGAGCAGCAGCAGCACCTCGGCGTACAAGCCGCGCCCGAAGAGCTCACCGCCGATCAGGCTGGCGCCGACCACGCTGATCGGCGTCTCCGGGTCACGTTCCTCGCCGGTCAGGGCCGCCCACAGCTTCGGCACCTTCTCCGGGAACTTCTGCAGCGCCTGGAACGTGCGCTGGAACATGTCGACCGTGTAGGTGCCGGCCAAGCCGACCGCGCGGACCGGGCCGGCCGTGGTGGTGGGGATCACCGGCGAGATGCCGAGTTGGCCCACCGGCTCCAGATCGGCGTCGGTGACGCTCTCCGCCGTACGGGCGGTGTCTTCGATCACGGACTGCTTGACGCGTTCGACCACCGGCAGCTTCACCGACTCGTCCTTCGCGACCCCGTCCCGCTCGTACGTGATCTTGACGGTCTTGCCCCCGGCGGCGCGCACCTGCTCGGTCATGGCATCCCAGCCGGTGACCGGCCGGCCGTCGATCGTGGTGATCACGTCGCCCGGGCGGAGCCCGATCAGGGACGCTGGGCTGGCCGGGTCCTGGCCCGGGACGCACTTCCGCTCGCTCCGCGTGGTGGGGTCGAACTCCCACTGCGTCCGAACGCAGGCGGAGACCTCTTTGATCTGCGGCGGGCCCTGCTCGAGCTTCCCCTGATCGGGCAGCGGTACGAAGGCGAACAGCCCCCACAGGATGACCGCCCCCAGGACGAAGTGGGTGGCCGAGCCGGCGGACATCACGACCGTGCGCTTCCACACCGGATAGCGCCACATCGCGCGCGGCTCGTCCTCCGACGCGACGTCGTCATCCTGCGGCGTCATTCCGACGATCTTGACGAAGCCGCCGGCCGGGATGGCCTTGAGGCCGTACTCGGTCTCGCCCCTGCGGAACGACCAGAGCGTCGGGCCGAAGCCCGCGAAGTATCGGGTGACCTTCATGCCGAACGCCTTGGCCGTGCCCATGTGTCCGGCTTCGTGCAGGCAGACCGAGACGAAGATGCCCAAGGCGAACAGGGCTATGCCGAAGATTTCCACCTAGGCTTCCTCTCCCGTCTCCCCCGCCGCCGCCGAGCCGGCGATCATCGCCCGCGCCGCCCGCCGGGCCCACGACTCGGCCGCAAGCACCTCCTCGACGGTACCCGGCTCGGCGAAGTCGGGAGCGCCGGTCAGGACCCGTTCGACTGTGTCCACGATGCCGAGAAACGGCAACCGCCCGGCGACGAAGGCCGCCACGCACTCCTCGTTGGCCGCGTTGTAGATCGCCGGTCGGCACCGCCCGGCCTCGCCGGCCGCCTTGGCCAGCCGGACGGCCGGGAACGCCCCGTCGTCGAGCGGCTCGAACTCCCAGCGGTGGGCGGCCGTCCACGCCACCGGCGCCGCCGCGTCCGGCACCCGGTCCGGCCAGCCGAGTGCCACCGCGATCGGCAGCCGCATGTCTGGCGGGCTGGCCTGGGCGATGGTCGACCCGTCGACGAACTCCACCATCGAGTGGATCACCGACTGCGGGTGTACGACCACGGTGATGTCCTCGTACGGCACGTCGAAGAGCTCGTGCGCCTCGATCACCTCGAGGGCCTTGTTGACCATCGTGGCCGAGTTGATCGTGACCACCGGTCCCATGTTCCAGGTCGGGTGGGCCAGCGCCTGCTCCGGTGTGACGTCGGTCAACTCGTCCCGCCGCCGGCCGCGGAACGGACCCCCGCTGGCGGTCAGTACCAGCCGCCGTACCTCTGGCCGGGCGCCGCTCCGCAGGCACTGCGCCAGCGCCGAGTGCTCCGAGTCCACCGGGACGATCTGCCCCGGACGCGCGACCGCGGCCCGCACCAGCGGACCGCCGGCCACCAGCGATTCCTTGTTGGCCAGGGCGAGGGTACGGCCGGCGCGCAGCGCCGCGAGGGTCGGCGGCAGGCCGAGCGAGCCGACGACCCCGTTGAGAACCACGTCACACGGCCACTCCGCCAGCTCGGTCATCGCGTCCGGCCCGGCCAGGATCTTCGGTAGCCGGAAGCCGCCGCTGGGGTAGCCGCGCCGCTGCGCCTCGGCGTAGAAGGCCAGCTGCAGGTCCTGCGCGGCCGACGCCTTGGCGACGCCGACCGCCTCCGCGCCGAGCTGCAATGCCTGCGCGGCGAGCTGCGCGACGTTACCGCCGCCGGCACCGAGCGCGACGATGCGGAAGCGGTCGGGATTGCGCTGCACGATGTCGATGGCCTGGGTGCCGATCGACCCGGTCGAGCCGAGCAGGACGACATCGCGGGGAGTGCTCACCCGGCCATTGTCCCCGACCGCCCTCCGCGCCGGCTGCGAGCCTCACCCCTCGTCGGTGTGGCCTGGCGTCTCGTCCGCCCGCTTCAGCCGTCGCGATCGCCGAGCCATCGATCGTCGGCACTCAGAACGAACGCCTCGACCTCCATGCCGCCGTACCAGTCGGTGCGCCGGCCGAGTGGGGTCATGCCCAGCCGCCGGGTGACCGCGATCGAGGCGTCGTTGCCGGGCCGGACGACGGCGTACACCGTCCGCAGCCCGCTGGCGAACGCCCGATCGACCACGGCCCGCGCCGCCTCGGTGGCGTACCCCCGGCCCCACGCGTCGGGATGCAGGTGCCACCCCACTTCCACGTCCGACGTGGGCTGATCGTCGGCGCCCGGCATCGGCTTGAGCAGCACCGTCCCGGCGACCGGCCCGCCGTCGCGAGGCTGGACGGCCCAGGTGCCGTACGTGTCGCCGAGTTCCCGGTTCGCCTGGCTCCACCGCCGGACCGCCCGCACGGCCTGCTCGGGGTCGTCCATCGCCTTCGGCTGCGCCCCGAGCCATTGGGCGACCTCCCAGCGCGAATAGGTGTCGAAAAGGCGGGCGAGGTCGGCTGGGTCTTCCGTCCAGTCCCGAATGACCAGCCGCGGCGTTACCAGGTCTGTCACGATTGGCGATCTTAGTGAGTGGCGGCCGGACGGCCGGGGAATGGTGGGGCACGCGCAGCCCCGGTGATCAGACACCGGGGCGCGACCCCATCCGGGCCGGTGCGCGCCCCGGCCCGGATAAGGCATCGGCCGACTCGCGGATGCCGTACCGGCGGTAGACCCTCGCCAGCGGACCCGGCGCCCACCAGTTCCACCGCCCGAGCAGGCGCATCGTCGCAGGCACGAGCAGCGCCCGCACCAGGGTCGCGTCGACAATGATCGCCACGATCATCCCGACGCCGATCAGCTTGATGAACGACATCCCGCCGGTGGCGAAGCCGGCCACCACCACGACGAGCAGTAGGGCGGCGGCGGTGATGATCCGGCCGGTGTACTGCAGCCCGGCGGCGACCGAGCCGGTGTTGTCGCCGGTCCGGTCCCACTCCTCGCGCACCCGGGACAGCAGGAAGACCTCGTAGTCGGTGGCCAGCCCGAAGAGCACGGCGAGCATCAGGATCGGGTTGCTGGGCGGGATGAAGCCGGTCGGCGTGAACCCGAGCCAGTCGGCAAAGTGGCCGTCCTGGAAGATCCAGACGACCACGCCGAACGACGCGCCGATGGAGACCAGGTTCATCAGGACGGCCTTGACCGGCAGCACGACCGAGCCGAAGGCGAGGAAGAGCAGCACCAGCGTGGCCAACGCCATGATCAGCGCCATCCACGGCAGTCCGGCGCCCAGGCTGTCCAGCAGGTCGAGGTCGGCGGCCGTCCGGCCGCCGACCAGCACCTCGGCGCCGGGCGGTGGCGGCAGGTCCCGGATCGCCCGTACGGCGTCCTGGGCGACCCGGCCGGTCGGCTCGCCGCGGTAGGCAACCGACAGCAGGGTCGAATCGCCCCGGCTTCCAACTGCCTGGACCGCGCTCACGCCGGGTACCTGGGCTACCACCGCACCGAACTGCCGGGCCTGCGCCGGCGGCGCTCCCGCGACGAGTACGTCAATCGGCCCGACGCTGCCATCCGGAAACTCGGCCGCCAGCCGCTCGCTGACCACCCGCGCCTCGGTGCCGCTGGGCAGCACCCGCTCGTCGAAGCCGCCGAGCTCGATCCGGAGGAACGGTGCCGCCAGCACGGTCAGCACCGCGGCCACACCTATGACATACAGCACCGGACGGCGCATCACGCTGCGGGCGATGCGGGCCCAGCCGCCGGAGACGCCCGCGGGCGCCGCGCGCCGGCGCCGCCGGCCGGGAAGCGGTATGCGCAGGGCATTGATCCGTGGGCCCAGTACGGCGAGCAGCGCCGGCAGCACGGAGACCGCCGCCAGCATGGCCACGAGCACCGCAGCTACCCCGCCGAGGCCCAACGAACGGAGGAACGTCTGCGGGAAGATCAGCAGGCTGGCCAGGGCCAGGGCGATGGTGAGGCCGGAGACCACGACCGTCCGGCCGGCCGTGGCCATGGCCCGGGCCACGGCCTCGGGAGTGCCGCGCCCGGTGGCCAACTCCTCCCGGAAGCGGCTGACCACGAACAGCGCGTAGTCGATGGCCATGCCGAGGCCGATCAGCGTGATGATGTTGATGGCGAAGATGGAGATGTCGGTCGCCAGGCTGAGCAGCCGGACCGCGATGAACGCGCCGAGGATGGCCAGGCCGCCGATGAGCAGGGGGGTGGACGCGGCGACCAGACCGCCGAAGATCAGCACGAGGAGCACCAGAAGCACCGGCATCGACAGCGTCTCCGCCCGGGTGATGTCGGTGGTGGTCTGCTCGTTGGTCGCCTTCAGAAACGGCACGGTGCCGCCGACCTCGGTACGCACACCCGGCACGTCGAGGTCCGGCTCGACCGCTTCGAAGGCGGCCACCTTGCCGTCCTCATTGGCAGCCCGCAACTGCACGGCCGCATAGGTGGCCCGCCGGTCAGCGGACACCAGGCCCGGTGCGGGCGTGTCGTACCAGCTGGAGACGCGGGCCACCTCGGGACGATCCCGCAGCTGGCGCAGTGCCGCGGTGACCGGTTCCCGGAACGCCGGCTGGTCGACTGTGGCGCTGTCGCTCGAGTAGAGGATCAACAGATCCACGTCCTGCTTGCCGAGTTCCGCGATGATCCGCGCCCGGGCCCGGCTCGACTCGCTCGCCGGGTCGTCGAACCCCCCACCGGTCAGCGAGCCGAAGACACCGATCCCCCACGTCGCCCCGACCACGGCCAGCACGAGGCCGGCCACGAGCACCAGCCAGCGGTGCCGGACCACGGTTCGGCCCCACCATCCGAACATCGTTCCCCCTCGACGCCAAGCAGGTCCTACCCCATCCGGAACGGCTTTGCAACGCCAGCCGACGGCTGACCAACCGACCCACCGGCTACGCTGCGACCGCATGAGCGATCAGCAGGAACTTCCCAGCCGCGCCGACGTCGTCATCGTGGGTGCCGGCCACAACGGTCTCGTCTCCGCGGTTCTGCTTGCCCGCGCCGGCCTCGACGTGATGGTGCTGGAGGCCGCCGACGTGATCGGCGGTGCCACCCGCACCGAACGCCCGTTCCCCAAGGTGCCCGAGCTACGGCACTCCACCGGTTCCTACCTGCTCGGGCTCATGCAGCCCGAACTGCTCAAGACGCTCGGTGTGGACATCCCGGTGCTGCGGCGGGACCCGCACTACTTCCTGCCCACCCCGGGCGGCCCCGGCTCGCCGTACCTGCTCTTCGGGTCCGACCGGGCGGCGACCCGGGCGCAGATGGCGTCGTTCTTCTCGCCCGCCGACGTGGCGGCCGACGACGCGATGCACGCCGAGCTGGCCGCGTTGCGCGAGGACCTCGCGCCGGCGTGGCTGGCCGAGCCGCTGGCGGTGGAGGAAACCGCCGAGCGCTACATCCGCCCGGCGCTCCGGTCGGCCTTCGTCGACCTGGTCCGCGGCTCGGTGGCCGACTACCTGGCCCGCTTCGACTTCCGGTCCGAGCTGCTCATCTCGATGTACGCCGTCACCGACGGCCTGTCCGGGCTCAACGCCGGCCCGGACGACCCGGGCACCGGGCACAACTTCCTGGCCCACAACATGTGCCGGCTGCCGGGCGCCGACGGCACCTGGATGATCGCCGAAGGCGGCATGGGCACCGTCTCCCGGACCTTCGCCGACGCGGCCCGCGCCGCGGGCGCCAAGATCTTCGCGGGTACGCCGGTGGCGTCGATCAGCCTCGACGGCGGTGCCGCGAGCGGCGTCGTGCTCGCCGACGGACGTTCGGTTTCCGCTCCGGTTGTGCTGGGCGCCTGTGACCCGTACCGGCTGATCGACCTGGTGCCCGACGGCGCGCTTCCGGCCCCGCTCACCGAGCGGATGGCGGCGGTCCGCCGGCCCGGCACCACGCTCAAGCTCAACCTGGCGCTGACCGGGCTACCCCGCTTCTCGTGCCTGCCCGACGGCGCGCCGAGTCCATTCGGCTCGACCATCCATCTGCTGCCCGGCGCGGCCTCGCTGCTCGACGGTGGCGGCGAGTCGCCGATGGCCGCGCTGCGGGCGATGTGGGCCGACGTGTGCGCCGGCCGGCTGCCGGACGAGCCGACGATGGAGTGGTACCTGCACACGACCGTCGACCCGTCGCTGCAGGACGAGGCGGGGCACCACTCCTCGGCGCTGTTCGTGCAGTCGGTGCCGTACGCCCTGGCGGGCACCACGTGGGACGCGGCCCTTCCCGGCTACGTCGACCGGCTGGTGGAGATCTGCGAGCGGTATGCACCCGGAACCGCGGATCTGATCGCCGACGCCGTGCCGCTGACCCCGCCCGGGATCGAGGCGCACTTCGGCATCACCGGCGGCCACATCCACCACGTCGACAACACGGTCGCATTCGCCGACCGCATGCCGTATGCGACCGGTGTCGACGGCCTGTACGCGGGCAGCGCCGGGTGCCACCCCGGCGGCGGCGTCATCGGTTCCGCCGGGCACAACGCGGCCCAGCGGATCCTCGCCGACCTCGGCCGCTAACCCCTCACCTCGCGTCGATCATGGAGTTGTGGTGCCCGAATGACGGGTTTAAGGGGCTTTTGCCCCCCACCACAACTCCATGATCGACGGGAGAATCAGTCGGCGTCCGCCTTACGCGCGCGGATCTTGTGGCCGACGCTGGTCAGACAGCGCCCGCTGGCGAGGTCGAACCGCCAGCCGTGCAGCTGGCAGGTGAGCTGGTCACCCTCGAGGACGCCGAACCGGCTCAGGTCGGCCTTCAGGTGCGGGCAGCGCCGCTGCACCAGCCAGTCGCCGATGGTGACGTCCTCGGCGTCGACGTGCCGCTCGTGCTCGTCGTACCAGCCCTCGGCGTACTGCAGGCGCTCTTCGGAGAGGCACTTGAAGAAGGCGTACACGAACTCGTTGTACTGGCCGATGCGCGCCGCCGAGAACCGGCAGGACAGGAACAGCGAGTTGACCCAGTCGACCTCGCCGGTGTGCAGCAGTTGCTCGACGAGGGCCCGTTCGGTGCGGAAGCGGTAGCGGACCTTCTCGTCGGCGTACCCGCGCACCTCCTTGCCGGGGAAGTCCACGACGATCGACTCGATCGACTCGCCGTCGTAACCGACCAGATCGAACCGCACCGGTCCGCCGACGCCCTTGGCGAGATAGATCGACTCATCGAGCAGCGGCTCGATCCGGCGCTTCATCTCCTTGAGTACGTCCACCTCGGGATGCCGCCAGGATGCCTTCTCGGCCTCGATGATCGGGCGCTTGCGCTCCCGCATCTCGGTCAGGTGGGCGATCTTGTTGGCGAAGAACTCCTCGACCGGCACCGGGTGCGTGGTCCGGCAGTCCTCCTGGCTGAGCTCGGCGACGCTGCCGGGCAGCAACACGATGCCGTTGTCGCCGCCGACCTTGGCGTACTCGGCGAGGAACACCGACTGGTCGGGAAAGATGTTCCCCTCCTCGCCGTGGATGTCGTTGAACTGCCACAGCTCGTCATCGAGGAAACACGGCGGGCCGGCGATCGGGAAGACGTACGACGCCTTCAGGTCGTCGATGTAGCGCCAGGTGCGGTCGAACTGCCGATCCCGCTTCTGCTTGCCGAACGCGGTCTTGGCCGCGGTCGGCAGTTCGTAGACCATCGGGTACCAGATCGCGCCGGAGAACTGCAGCATGTGCGCGTGCACGTGGCCCAGCTCGGCGAAGACGGACAGGTCGGTCGGGCGGGCGTCGTTCTGGTTGAGCAGCCGGACACCGTCGTACTCGACCCAGAGCGACGAGTCACCGATCGGCCCGTCGGTCGGCGAGGTCAGCGCCTGGATCATCACCTTCAGCCCGCCGTCGAGCTCGACCACCTCCTCCGACCGGGCCTTCAGGAAGCTGGTGAAGCCCAGCTCCCGCAGCTCGTCCTCGAGTTCCGAAGTGGGGTACTCGGGCAGCAGGACGGTCGCCTTCTTCGAGATGAAGCGCCGCAGGTGCGCCGCGTCGAAGTGGTCCCGGTGCAGGTGCGAGACGTAGAGGTAGTCGACCTGCCCAAGCGACTCCCAGTCGAGCTGAGAGTTGTCCGGAAACGGGAACCAGGCCGCAAAGTAGGCGGGATTGACCCACGGATCGCACAGAATGCTGCCCGCGGCCGTGTCGATCCGCATGCTCGCGTGCCCCGTTCCGGTCACTCGCACCGCGCTGTCCCCCTCGCCAGACGTCATGTCGTACGGCCCGAACGCTACCGGAGCGGTTCGCCGCCGGCCCCGCGACGCCCGAGCGCGCCGCGAACCGCATCCCCACCGCCGGGAACGCCATGCCCACCGCTGCTACCCGAGTGGGTCGGGGGCATCGTCGGGGCGTCGCCAACTCGTGCCAGACTTACCCGAGATCCGAATCGAGGAGAGGACCAGAGGTGGCAGGAAGCGAGCCGGTCACGTCGCCCGATCAGCACAAGCCGGGGCACCGCAAGGCGGGCCGCATCGGCGCCATCGTCGTTGCGCTGGCGCTGGTCGCCATGATCTTCCACAACAACGAAGTCAGCGGGATCGCGAAACTCTGGCTGGTCGGCATCGCGGCCGGGCTGGTTGCCATGGTCATCGGCGACGCCGTCCTGCGCCGCAACGGGCTTCGTTCCTGACGCGCCCGGCCGGGGCCCCGCAGGCGGCCCGGCCGGTCTTGCGTCAGCGTCGCCGAAGGATGTCCTTGACCTGCCGCAGAGCGGTCTCCACCTCCGCCTCGAAGTAGCCGCCGGGCACCAGGCCGAACCGGGTCGAGTCGAGGTCGGCCACGCCGACCGGCATCGGCCCGCGGCCGGACATCGCGTTCAGGATCTCGTCGAAGAAGCGGTTGACCTGGTTGGGGTCGTAGCCACTGCCGAAGCGTCGCACCTGCAGCGACCGTCGGATCTGGTCCACCTGCTGGAGGGGACCGCCGCCGCCCAGGCCCGGCCCACCCATGCCGGGGCCACTCATGCCCGGGCCGCCCATGCCCGGGCCGCCCATGCCGGGGCCGCTGGCCGGTGGCATGGCCATCCCCGGACCACGCCCCGCCGGCCGTGGCTCGCGGTCTGGCATCTGGATCTCGGTGGTCATGTCGACCTTGCCGTGCCGGCCCGGCGCGACCCTGTCGTCGGGACCGAAGCCGGGAGGCCGGCCTGGTCCGGGACCCGTCGGGGGACGGCCCGGGGGGCCGGGCTCGTGCCCGCCGCGCCCGGTCTCAAATCCGTTGAAACCGCCGGTCGGCTCGTCGTAGCGGCCGTATGGATCGCGCGGCGGCCCGGACTGGGCCGGCACTGGCCGGGGCGGTAGCGGGGGCGGCATGCCCGGCGCTCCTCGGTCGTCCCGCAGCGGCGGACCCATCGGGCCGGGCGGACCCATCCGGTCCGGCGGACCCATCGGGCCGGGAGGACCCATCCGGTCTGGCGGACCCATCCGGTCTGGCGGACCCA